>JADGAO010000182.1 GCA_015231995.1 Nitrospinota bacterium
GGCGACCGAAGGATCAAATAAAAACAGATTCTTCGCTGGCGCTCAGAATGACAATGTTGTGAATGTGATGGATTATGCAATGCTTTTCTCGTTAAGTGGGAGAAATCGATAGAGTCCCCACATTGACAAACCACATAGGCGGTTTTATATACAAGACCGTTGTGTTTAACCGGTTGGAATAAACGATTGATTAAAGTAGAGAATCTCACAAAAAATTACGGTGCGTTCAAAGCCATAGACGGAATATCTTTCAACGTCGAACGGGGGGAGATTTGCGGTTTTCTCGGCCCCAACGGCGCGGGGAAAACCACCACCATGCGCATACTCACAGGCTTCATGCCGCCTACCGAGGGGAGGGTGGAGCTTGGCGGGCTGGATATCGCCGATAACGTTATCGAGGTGAAGAAAAAGGTTGGATACCTGCCCGAATCAACGCCTCTCTACGGCGAGATGCGGGTTTACGAGTATCTCGATTTTGTCGCGGAGATAAAGGGGCTGAAAGGGTCGGCCCGGAAGAAAAAAGTGGACGAGGTTCTGGAGACGACCTACATAGCCGACCGGCGCAGGTCGCTCATCCGATCGTTGTCCAAGGGTTACAGGCAGAGGGTGGGGCTTGCTCAGGCTTTGCTCAACGACCCGGAAGTCCTGATTCTGGATGAGCCGACCGTGGGCCTCGATCCAAAACAGATAGCCGACATACGTTCCCTCATCAAGGATTTGAGCGGCAAACGCACCGTCATACTCTCCAGCCACATCCTGCCGGAAGTGCAGATGATCTGCTCCCGCGTGCTAATCATAAACAAGGGCAGGGTGATAGCCGCCGACACGCCGGAACGGCTTTCTTCAAAGTTCGCGCAGGCCGGGCAGTTCACCGTCTCCGTAGCGGGGCCTGTGGAATCCGTGGCGCAGGCGATCTCGAATCTGCCGGAGGTGGCGAATGTTTCTATAGCCAGCCGTGGAGAGGCGAACGGGATGGAGACTGCGGATTACCTTCTGGAATCGAAGAGCGACGCCGATCCCCGCAAATCGCTGGCGCGGATGGTGGTTGAGCGCGACTGGACAATGCTTGGTCTTTCAACATCTCAACCGATGTCGCTGGAGGACGTTTATCTGAAGCTAGTGACGGAAGAGCCATCCGCTCCGCCAGCCGCCGAAGGGGAGGAGACATAGATGGAAAGCGCGTTTTTCGCAGTGATGAAAAGGGAGTTGAAGGCGTATTTTTATTCCCCGGTGGCCTATGCGTTGACCGGGGTTTTCACGGCGCTGACGGGTTATTTCTTTTACTCGGGAATGGTCTTCTACGGAATGGCCAGTTTCGAGATGTCGCGTATGGCGGAGTTTGCCGGGCCGCAGACGCTTAACGTCAACGAGTTCATCCTTCGTCCGCTTTTCGGGAACATGGCGGTGATACTGCTTCTCATCTCGCCGCTCATCACGATGCGCCTTTTCTCGGAAGAGAAAAAGTCCGGCTCGATAGAGATGTTGTTCACATGGCCCATCCGCGATATCGAACTTACGCTCGGCAAATATTTCGCCGCTCTGCTGATGCTCGTCTCGCTGTTGGCTCCCACGATTATTTATCTGGGGTTTGTCGGATATCACGCGCAGATCAACTGGGGCGTCGTATTCTCGGCCTATCTGGGCCTTCTTCTGTTAGGTTCGGCGTTCATCGCGCTGGGCGTGTTCGTATCCACGCTCACGGAAAACCAGATCATCTCTTCGGCCATAAGTTTCGGAGCCTTGCTGATGTTCTGGGTGATCGCATGGTCGGTTGGCGAATCCACCGGCCCGCTTGCCGATACTCTTAAATATCTTTCCATTCTCGAACGTCTCGACACTTTCGCCAAAGGCGTGCTGGACACGAAAGATATCGTCTACTACCTGTCGTTCATTTTCGTTTTCATTTTCCTCACATTGCGATCGCTTGAGTCGAAGAAGTGGAGAGGGTGAGCCGATGAAAAAGAACGTCAAATACGGGGCTGGCGCGGGTATCTTCACGATTCTTACTCTGGCGGTTGTCGTGGCGGTCAATCTTATTTCCGCGAAGAACCACAAGCGGTTCGATATGTCGGCGCAGGGGGAGTTCACCCTTTCCCAACAGACGGTGAAGACACTCAAGTCGCTTACGGAAGATGTGACGGTTTACGCGTTTATCAGGGAAGAGAAAACAAAAGAGGCCCGCGATTTGTTGGAGCAGTATTCATACGAATCGCCGAAGTTCCGGTATGAGATATTGGACCCGGACAAAAAACCAGGCTTCGCCCAAAAATACGCTGTGCGCGAATACAACACATACATCGTGGAAACCGCCAGCGGTCATAAAGAGGTCGTCAGCAAACTTAACGAGGAGAGCCTTACAAACGGCATTCTGAAGGCCCAGACCGGTTCTGTGAAAAAAATATATTTCATGGAAGGCCATGGCGAAAGGAACGTCGAGGAGAAAGAAGCTCCCGGCTGGTTGACCGTGAAACAGGCTCTGGAATCCGCCGGTTACTCCATAAGCAAGGTGAACCTCTACACCTCCGGCGAACTCCCGAAAGACGCAGACCTTTTGGTAATCGCCGGGCCATCGTCGGATTTCCAGCCTGCGGAAGTGGACAGGCTCCGAAGACAGCTTGACGATGGCAAGCCTGTTTTGTTTTTTATTGATCCGGTAAAACTCCCCAACCTCCAGGGGCTTCTCGCTGAATATGGATTTACCTTTTTCGAGGATTTGGTGCTCGATCCAATCAGCCAGCAGTTGGGATTCGATCCGATGGTCTCCGCCGTGGCCGAATATAACGGCCATCCGGCGGCTAAAGATTTGAGGGGAGCCTCGTTCTTTCCCATCGCAAGGTCGTTGGAGCTTGATTCGCAGAATAAGAAAAAGGCGAAATTAAAACCGCTCGCCTCGACTTCAAAGAGCAGTTGGAGCGAGTTCGACATGGGGTCCATTGAAAAAGGCGCGCCAACTTTCGACGAGAAGACCGACAGGCCCGGCCCGCGTATTTTGATCGCGTCGGCGGAATGGGAAGCGGGCGCGGCCAAGGAGGAACGTAAAATCGGCGAGAAAGCAGTCAGGGCGCGTCTTGTCGTGGCTGGCGATTCCGATTTCGCCACCAACGCGACGCTTGGGATGTCTGCCAACCGCGACCTGTTTCTAAACATGGCAAGCTGGCTTTTGCAGGAGGAAAACCGGATATCCATAAGGCCGAAAGCCAAAGGGTTTGAGCCGATCCTCTTCACCGCCCCACAGCTTTCTGCCGTCTTCTGGGTGGCTGTCGTGCTAGCTCCGATGGTTGTGATTTCGATGGGTGTTTACGTCTGGAGAAGAAGGCGCAACTGATGTGGCCGCGTATAGTCGTCACGGCCGTTCTTCTGGCCGTTCTTGCAGGTGTTTACTACTATCTGGAATCAGGCCCGGGTTCCGGTGCCCCTGCCACGGAAAAGCCGAAATCGAAACTGTTCGATTTTGCGTCGGGCGATGTCACCGCGTTCACCATTAAAAAACCTGACGGTTCCTCCGTCTCGCTTATCAGATCTGCCAGCGACTGGAAAATCATTGACCCGGTAAAGACGCCCGCCGACCAGAGCGCGGCGGAACAGGTGGTATCTGCTGGAGCGGCTCTTTCGAGCGAAAAGGAATTGGGCGATATTTCCGATCCCGCCGAATTTGGATTGAAAACACCGACAGAGCTTACTTTCGTTCTCGCAAGCAATCAGACGCGCATATTGAAGATAGGCGATAAGACCCCGAACGGCTCCGGTTATTACGTTATGGCCGGAGACGCAAAGAAGGCTTTTACGATTGAATCGCGCTCCGCCGAGTCCATGCTCAAATCCCTGTTCGATTTGAGGGGCAAGAAGCTACTGGCATTCGATACGCTCTCCACCGCATCTTTCGAGATCGAAGCGCTGGGGGCGGCGTTGTCCGCCGAGCGTGTAAAAGAAGGCAATGTAAAACCGGAAGACGCCCGCTGGAGGATAGTCAAACCGGACACAGCCGAGGCGGACAAGGGCGAGGTAATAAAACTATTAAGCCGGGTGACGGAGGCCAAGGCTGAAAGTTTCGTGGAAGAGTCCGCCGCAGATTTAGCCAGATACGGGCTTGAGAAGCCGGAGATAACCGTCCGTCTGGTATCCGATGACGGAAAGAAAGCCGGATTGATGATCGGCTCATCCGCCCCGGAAGGCGGCAAATACGCTAGAATCGGCGATTCCGGCGCGGTGATCCGCATATCGGCGGATGTCGCTTCCACCGTGTCGGAATCCGTAGCTAAACTCCGGTTAACGACTTTTACCGGAGTGGACAGGTCGAAAATAAAACGCATCAGGCTGGAGACAGCTAATGGGAGTTATACCGCCGAACGCAAAAAGGCGGAAAAGAAAGATGACGACGACGAATGGAAATTCATCGAGCCTGCCGGGATGGTGGCAGACAGCCTCGCTTTTGCGGCGCTCATCTACGATATTGAGAGAGCCAGATATTCGAGAATGATACCCAGGCCGGAGAAGCTATCAACATACGGATTGGATAAACCGTCGTTCACCCTTACCGTCACGCTTGATGGAGCGGAAACTACGATACTAGCCGCTTACAAAGAGGACAAACAGGGCTATCGCTATTACGCCTCGGCGCCAGGAAGGGCGGAGGTCTTCGAAATTGAGAAATCAACGTTCGATTCATTGGCCAAGACGGCTCACGATTTTGAGAACAGGCGATTTTTTATTGTTCGCTCAGATAACGTGGGGCGGATAGTGGTGAAACGCTTGGGGCAGGTTTTCGATATTTCGCGGGAAGGCGAAGGTTTTGCACTCAAGTCGCCGGAGAAAAGAATTATACCGGTTGAGAAGTGGCGAGAGTTTGCCTGGAAAATTATTGAGATGAAATACGAAACGCTCCGGCAGGGGCCGCAAGGGGCGACAGGAGTGGAAAAACCATCTCTCGCAATTTCGGTTTATAATGCTTCCGGCGAATTGGTGGACGAGGTCTCGGTCGGCGGGTATGATCAGGCCCGCGACTTTTATTTCGCCAAAAGCTCGAAGAAAAACGCCGTGTTGGCCGTTAATTCGCGTTTTGTGAAAGAAGACGTTATCAACTACCTTGAGACACTTATTGGCATAGATGAGCGATAAAAAATGAGCGAAGAAGTTAAAGTCGAAGTGATAGACAAACGGAGGATAAAATCCGCCGACGACACGTATGACGAGGCCTTGGACGCGCAAATGACGTCGGGGGGATATGGGAAACCGGTTGGAGCCAGCGACCCGAACGAGGCGAAGCTTAGGGAGTTCATGGCCGTTTACATGGAGAAGATGGCCGAGATGGACAGGGTCCGCAAGCGCCTTGAGACCGAGGCGGAAGATCGCGCTAAACGAAAGTTTGGCGCGCTTGTGGCCGATCTTCTTCCGATACTCGACGACATGGATCGCGCCATAGCGCACGCGGATAGCGTGGGCGCGGGCGATTCTATGGTGGACGGATTGCGTAAAATGCGCGACGGTTTTTATTCTACGCTGTCGGCGAAGGGGCTTACGGCCATAAACTGCGCGAACCAGCCGTTCGACCCGGAATTGGCGCAGGCCGTGGCGGTCACGAGTGTGGATGACGAGTCGAGCGACAACCTTGTTCTTGAGCAATACGCGCCTGGCTACCTTTACGAAGGCCAGGTTCTGCGCCATGCGATAGTCCGCGTGGCCCGAAAGGATTGATGGATGACGAAACAGGATTATTACGAAATCCTCGAGGTGGCGAAGGACGCCACGGCGGAGGATATAAAAAAAGCATACCGTAAAAAGGCGTACCAGTTCCATCCCGACAAAAACCCGGGCGACCATGCGGCCGAGGACAAGTTTAAGGTCGCGTCAGAAGCTTATGAGGTTTTGCGCGATCCAGAAAAACGCGCCCTATACGACAGGTACGGTCACGATGGGTTGAAGCAGAAAGGCTATTCCGGGTTCTCGGGCTTCGATGATATTTTTACCAATTTCGGCGATGTTTTCGAGGAGTTTTTCGGATTCGGCGGCGGCAGGCGGTCAAGCCCCGACCAGGCGCGCAAAGGCGCCGATCTGCGTTACGACATGGAACTAGAGTTCATGGAAGCTGTCCAGGGGGTGGAAAAAGAGATCGAAGTGGAAAAATACGTCCTTTGCAAAACATGCGAAGGGCGGCGTACGGAGCCTGGGAAAAAAGTGGAGTCATGCTCCACATGCAAAGGAACCGGCAAGGTCATACGCTCGCAAGGCTTTTTCACGATATCCACCGCCTGTCCCGCGTGCCACGGCGAGGGGGTGAAGATCACTCATCCATGCAAGACGTGCAAGGGGATGGGCCAGGTGATCGCCTCCAAAAAGCTGACCGTTAAAATTCCTGCCGGTGTGGACACTGGATCGCAGATGCGGATAAAAGGGGAGGGGGAGCCGGGGCGTAACGGCGGCCCGGCCGGTTCGCTGTACATCGTACTGCATGTCAAGCCGAGCGATGTGTTCATCCGAGAAGAAGACGATGTGATCGTCACGGTTCCAATAACGTTCTCACAGGCGGCTCTGGGCGCAGAGCTGGAAATACCGACGCTGGAGGGGAAACGCAACTTCAAGGTTCCCACTGGCACACAGTCGGGAACGTTCCACAAGCTTCAGGGGCTAGGCGTGGGGCGACTGCGCGGTTATGGACGCGGGGATCTGATTGTGCGGCTGGTAGTCTCCACGCCGACAAAGCTTTCAAAGAGGCAGGATGAATTGTTCAGGGAGCTTGCGGAACTGGACGGGGCCGATGTGAAGCAGA
>JADGAO010000183.1:0-4780 GCA_015231995.1 Nitrospinota bacterium
TGTTTGGCATGGGCTTCAACTTGGGAATCCGGGATTATTCAAAGTCATGGCGCGCGGTCGCCTTTACACGGTTTGGCGCAATGCCATATACTTCATGTTGGTTCGAGGGTGGCGGAATTCCCCAATGGGGCTCCCATGCGCCGGTTCGGTTAATCTAATTTTTTTAGCGCCGAGGCTTTTTCATGTCGGACATCAAGCGGCTGGGCCGCTACGAGATAGTTAAAGAGTTGGGCCGTGGAGGGATGGGCATCGTCCTTATGGGACGCGACCCGCACCTCGATCGGATGGTCGCCCTCAAGATCATCAAAATTGACGACTCCGGCGACGGCATGGGCAACAAGGAGCTGATCGAACGGTTCTATATCGAAGCCAGGGCCGCCGGCAAAATAAACCACCCCAACATAGTCACCGTTTACGACGTTGGCGAGGCGGACGGCAAGAAGTTCATCGCCATGGAGTTTGTGGAGGGGCGCAACCTTGCGGAAATAATATCCAAGGAAGGCCCTCTGACGATCCCGCGCGCGGCGAAGTTCATCCACCAGATAGCCGACGGGCTGTCCTATGCGCACGAACGGGGAATCGTCCACCGGGACATAAAGCCGGGCAACATCCTTGTGACGGGTGACGACAAGGCGAAAATATCCGACTTTGGCCTGGCGCGTCTTCAATCGGCCGGTTCCGTGACGCAGACCGGTCATGCGGTGGGGTCGCCTTCGTACATGTCGCCGGAACAGGTGCAGGGAATGGCTGTGGACGGCCGGTCGGACATGTTCAGCCTGGGTGTGCTGTTCTACGAGATGCTCACGCAAAAACGCCCGTTCGAGGGCGAATCGCTGACCACTGTGATATTCAAGATAATCAAGGACACTCCGCCGGGCCCCAGCAAGCTCAACAAAGCCGTTCCGCAAGCTTTTGACGATATCATCGCCAAGATGACGGCGAAGGATCCAAGCTACCGTTATCCGACCTGCGCCGATGTCGCAAAGGCGATGCTCCCGTTCATCACGGATCAATCGTCGTTCCCTCTTACAACGTCGGACACGGTGAGGACTGTCAGTTTCACGAAGGAATTCGTGGGAGCGGCGGGAATGGGCGTGGATACGCCCCCCAAATCGAGAAAAGCCTCCGGGAAGCCGATAGCCGCGCTTATCGCGGGTCTGCTCCTGCTGGTTGCGGCTGTTGTGGGCGGGATCATGTTTTTCAAGCCCGGTTCCACTCCGCATGAGACGGCGGCGCCCAAACCGGCGGAGGTCGCCAAAAGCGAGTCCCCTCAACCGCCCGTAACGCCGGTTGAAGTGAAAAAAGAAGAAGCCCCGCCGCCGGAGTCTGCCCAGCAAAAGCCCGTAGCGGAGGAGAAACCGGCCCCCATCACCGAACCTTCGCCTGCGTCAAGCCTGGGGACGCTGACGGTGATAACGTCGCCCTCCGGCGCGTTAGTGAAGGTAGACGGCAAAGAGAGAGGCAAAACCCCGTTGACGATTACCGACGCACAGCCCGGCGACCGCAAGGTGGACATTGCGCGTCAGGGGCACATAAGCGTCACAAAAAACGTGCCCGTCAAAGCAGGCCAGTCGGCGATGCTGGAGATCAAGCTGGAGGCCAGAGCCGCCAAGGTTCACGTTGACGCTCCCGAACACGCCACAGTCTCCTTCGACGGGAAGAATGTGGGAACCGGCCCGGTGACAAAAGAAGTAGCCGAGGGGGAATTGAAAGTCACTGTGGAGAAAGAAGGTTTTGCGGCTTTCACCCAGAACGTGACCGCCAAAACCGGAGAGACTGTGAACGTGACCGCAAGGCTCCATCCGCTTGGGAAAGGGACGATAAACGTGACGGCCATCCCTTGGGCCAACGTTTTTCTCAATGGCAAGGATGTCGGCTCCACCCCGAAGATGTTAAAGGACATCCCTGAGGGGAAGGTGGATATCAAGCTGTCGAACCCGGCGTACAGACAGTTTGCTACCACCGTCATGGTGAAAGCCGACGAACAGTCGGAGGTCTCCCACGCCTTCACGGACGCCGAGGAGATCGCGGGCGGGGAGAGGGGATCGGGCAGGGCCGAAGAAGGCGGGACTGGGACGCTGAAAATATCGTCCACCCCGCCAGGCATAGTTTATCTGGACGGCAAGGTGTACGGACGCACGCCAGTGACGATAGCCGACCTTCCGGCCGGGCCGCACCAGTTGACGCTCAAAAGGGCCGGTGTCCCAGATTACAAGCGTAAGGTGGACATATCCGCTGGTATAATCACAAACGTAGCGGTTGAATAGGGATTTGGAAAGATTAAGAAAGGCGTGTAGAAGGGAATGAGCGTAGCGCCGATGGCCCGAGTCGAGCAAAGGATATTCCTTCTCCATGGACAAGCCGTAATGTTAAGCCATGATTTGGCGCTCATGTATGGCGTGGAAACAAGGGCCCTGATACAGGCGGTGAAGCGCAACATTTCCCGGTTTCCAGCGGATTTCATGTTTCAGCTAACCCACGAAGAACACCAAAACTTGAAATCACAATTTGTGATTTCAAGTTGGGGCGGCGCCAGGCGGGCGGTCAGCTCATAGAAAACCTTGGGAAATTGAACAAATGGTTTATCCTGAACAACAAGGAGACCATGCGAAAAAAGAAGGAGTGGTTTTGATTATGCCAGTCAGGTTTTTGGCCGTCTCCTTGTTCTTGGCGTTTTGCCCTTTCATACTCCTTTCCGCAGAAGGACAGCCACAGCAACAAACCCATCAGCCTCCGCAAGTCACCGCCGACCCGATTTCGCAGGGCGAGGCCTTGTACCAGAAAGGCAGGTTCGCCGAGGCGACGGCCGTAATAAAAGACGCCCTTACAAAACTCACCGACGACGCTTCCAAGGTTCGGGCAAGCCTGCTTATGGGTATGATCCACTACTCGCAGGGCCAGCCGGAGTCTGCGGCGGAAGAATTGAAAAACGCTGTGCTTCTCGACCCGCGCCTGAAACTTTCGATAAAGAACTACCCGCCCGACATCGTGCGGCTTTTCGACCAGGTGCGCGCGCGCAACCTGGGCGCGGTGATAATCCAGACCCTGCCTGCGGACGCGGACGTGTTTATTGACGCAAAACCGGTCGGCCTTTCCCCCATCGCTCTCGACGACCTGTTCGCGGGCCAGCACAAACTAAAAATCGTCAAAGGCGGTTACAGGACGGAAGAGCGCGACATCACGGTAAGAGAGTCGGAGCGGCTGGAATTCTATCTGGAGCTTGCGATTCTCGACGACGCCCCGCCGGTGATAGAGCATCAACCGGTGGCGCAGGGGACGGAGGAAAGATCGCTAAAGGTGCGCTCGAAGATTTCGGACAATCTTTCCGTGGCGGAGGCGAAGCTTTTCTTCCGCGTCAAAGGGGCGCCCGCATACGAGTCCGCCACGATGGATCAGGTTGACAAGGGGATTTACGAGGGGACGATACCCGGCGTCAAGGTTTTGAGGGACGGCGCGCAGTATTACATACAGGCGAAGGATCAGAACGGAAACGAGAGCAAAGACGGCACGCCGGAAAAACCCCACGAGGTTAAAGTGGCGGAGCTGGACAAGGAAGCCCCCCGGATTTTCCACACGCCTGTCGGAGCCTCGTCGGACGCCTCCAAACTGGTCGTGCGGGCGAACGTGAAGGACAACAAGTCCCTCTCGTATGTGAAGTTTTTCTATAAACGCCCGCAGGACCCGTCGTACCTGGCCGACGCGATGAGAGACGCCAACGGCGGCGGAGACTACGAGTCGGTCGTGCCGGAAGTCTTCATGACGGCCAAACGGATAGATTATTACATCGAAGCGGCGGACGGGGCGGGCAACGTGCAGTACGCAGGCAGGAGCGACTCCCCTTACACGCTCGCCATATATAAAGTCCTTCCTTTTTACGACGGGTTCATCGTCGAACGAAAAAAGGAAGGGGAGAACTGGACAAGAACGGTCACAGTCAACGTCGGCACGATGAAGGGCGTGGACAAAGACAAAAACTTCACGGTCTTCAGGGCCAGCGAGAAGATTGTCGACCCGCAGTCGGGCATGGTGCTGGCGATCAACCAGAAGATAACGGGAAAGATAAAGATATCCGTTCCAGGCCCCACATCCTCGCAGGCGAAGATACAGACGGAAGCGGACCGCAACAGCATCCAGCCCGGCGACATGATACGGGGCAGGCCCAGCGCGCCCACCGGATTGAACGGCTCATCGAAAAAATACAGGGAGAACACTCTGCGCTGGAGCATGAACCCGGAGCCGGAGGTGGAAGGTTACATCGTTTTCCGTTCGGACACTCCGCAGGGGCCGTTCGAGGAGATAAAGAAGATATACAAACGCGACGGCGTGGAGTTTGTGGACACCGGTAGCGGCAAGAAGCTCGTTGACGGGCAGAAGTATTATTACAAGGTTGTCGCGTTCAACGACGACAAGGAAAAGAGCGACCCGTCCGACCCGGAGGCCATCGTCGCCAAAGGCGGGCCGAACCCGCCGGCCCAGCTTGCGTCCGTCTCCGGGCTAATCCGTGAGATACAGCTTAAATGGGCCAAGAGCGACGATGGGGACACCGTCGGATATAAAATTTTCCGAAGCCCCGGCGAGAACGACAAGTTCGACGAGATAGCCGACATCGGCGCGGATACGCTCGCCTACTCGGATAAACCGCGCGACCGGGACAAATACACACTCGACGATGGCCGCAAATATTTTTACAAGGTCGTCTCCTACAACCGCGAAAAGAAGATGGGCAACCCGACGGAGACCGTGACGGCCTCTTCCCGCATAAAGCCCGCCACTCCCGCAA
>JADGAO010000183.1:4880-6762 GCA_015231995.1 Nitrospinota bacterium
AACCCGACGGAGACCGTGACGGCCTCTTCCCGCATAAAGCCCGCCACTCCCGCAAGCCTGCAGATCGCCTCCAGCGGTGTGCGCTCCGTATCGTTGTCGTGGACGGCGCATCCCGACCCTGACATCGCCGGTTACAGGGTGTACCGCCACGTCCAGCCGGACGGGGTTTTCACGATGATCAAGGATATCGCCGGCAGGACGGTTTCGGAGTATATAGACCAGGATAAAAGCGGGGAGAAGCTCAAAGACGGCGTCGTTTATTATTACCGGTTGACGGCGGTCAACGTCGGCGGGGCGGAGTCCGACTTCACCCCGGCCGTAAGCGTGGCGACGTTCGGCCCTCCACCGGCCCCGGCGGAAGTGAAGGCGGCGGCTGGCCTCGTCAAACAGTCGATTGTCACATGGACCCCGTCAACCGCTAAGGATGTGGCCGGATATACGATATACAGAGGCGACAATCCGCAATCGCTTAAACAGATAAAAAAGATACGCGACCCAAAAGCCTCGCAATACAAGGATACGGGAGAGTGGGGAAGCAGGATGAAGGACGGTACGGAATATTTCTACACCGTCCGCTCGTTCAACGACGTGGATGTGGAGAGCGAGGTTAAGACTGTGGTTTCCGCGACAACCAAGCCGGTGCCAGCCGCGCCGACAGGGGTTTCGGCCACTTCCGGAGAGGCTGGCAAATCCACGATACGCTGGACGGCCAATCAGGAAAAAGACATCGCAGGCTACCGCGTAACGCGCTCGGCGAGCCATGACGGGTCATACTCCGTCATCGCCACGGTTAAAGACACTTTCTACGAGGACACCGGGCTGAAGAACGGCTCCGCTTATTTCTACAAGGTGCAGGCGCAGGACAAGGACGATTTGTTGAGCAAAGAATCCGAGCCTGTCTCCGCCATTACAAAGCCACTGCCGAAGGCCCCATCCAATCTTTCGGCGCAGATGACCGCGACCGGGGCTTCCCTGACATGGACGGCAAGCCCGGAGCCGGAGATCGGCCATTACACGATCTACACGGCCGGGTTCTTCGGCAAACAGAAGGTTGGAGAGAGCAAGCAGGCTGGCTACACTGTGACTGGGTTGAAGCCGGACACTTCATACACATTCATAGTGACGGCAGTGGACAAAAGCGGGCTGGAAAGCGAACCATCCCCGCCAGTGACGGCGCAAACCAGGAAGTGAACGCCCGGCCTGACCTGTGGGCGCTCAAGGTTGGGGGAAGCGTTGACGAGGAGCCTGAGGCTTTATCGCGCCTCCTTCGCGTGGTGGCGGAACTTGCCCGAACGACGCGGATAGCCATCATCCCCGGCGGCGGCGCGTTCGCCGACTTCGTGCGAATCCGTTACGCGAAACGTTTCACGCGGGACGACACCGCGCACATCCAGGCGACACTTTCGATGGCGCAATACGGTTACGACATTCTGGAGAAGCTGGCGGATTCTTCACCGGCGCACGATATCGGTGAACTTGATAATGCGCTCCAAAAGGGGAGAATCCCGGTATTCATCCCATATCCATGGATACTCGGCGCGGACGACCTTCCCGCCGACTGGTCCGTCACATCCGACACAATCGCCGCCAGTTTCTGCAAACTAATCGGCGCACGAAGGCTTGTTCTTTTAAAAAGCGTGGACGGAATAATGAAGGATGGAAACCTCGTTGTCGAAATAGAGGCAAACGCCCCGCCGGTTACGGATGTGGTGGATTCCCGTTTTTTCGCAAGCCTCAAACCCTGTTGGGAGACATGGATAGTTAACGGACGCAAACCGGAACGGTTGAAAGGATTATTCGAGACAGGAAGAACGGAGGGGACAAGGATTTTCCTGTGACGGGTTTGTTTTTAGGCGTGTACCAGCTTGCCGAAGAGAGCTTT
>JADGAO010000184.1 GCA_015231995.1 Nitrospinota bacterium
GTCCGGGTTGGTCTGTAGCCTGGCTATCACTTCATCTTTTTCGACAAACTCAAAAAGGGTGTGACGGCTTTGATATCCGAGATCTCCGTTCATCCTGCCGAGTTCCAACTTTCTCAAAAGTTGCATAGAGGTTCTTTATAAAGGCGAGCTGATACTGTGATTATACATCTAAATGGTGCGCCCGATTGGATTCGAACCAATGACCTACGGATTAGAAGTCTAAAAAGATAGGGTTTTATCTACTTTTAATAGTTCTTACACAGCTTTAAGTAGTTGACGCAACCCGCCATTTACGCCTATATTATCCCTGTACACAGTCCGATGGTCTTTGAATGTATTTTAAGCCAAGTGCTTACATGGCGCTTACATGGGAAAAAGGAGCGGTTACGATGGCTACCATAAAAATCAGTAAAAAGGTTGTGGACGGATTGCCTGACGTTACGGTTGGGCAGGCCATCTTTTGGGATAGCGAGCTTTCCGGCTTTGGTTTACGGATAACTAAAGGCTCAAAAAGCTACATTTGCCAAAAGCGCATTGACGGGAAAACGGTACGAATCACCATAGGCGGACACGGACAACTAACGCCCGAAATGGCGCGTCGTGAGGCTCATAGAATCCTTGGCTCAATGGCGTTGGGCGCAAACCCCATTGACCAGAAGAGAGAGGCCAGAGCCAAAGCGGTCACTCTGCAAGAGGCGTTCGATGACTTCCTTGAATCGCGCAAAAGCCTGAAACCCCGGACGGTGAAGGATTATCGCTACCACATGGAGCGATACTTCAAGGACTGGCTTGCAACGCCGATAAACAGCGTCACGAAAGACATGATTGAAAAGCGTCATCGTCTTGTTGGCGAACAGCACGGGCCAGCGCAGGGGAATTTAAGCATGAGATACCTGCGATCCATTTTCAGTTTTGGCGCGGGGCGGTATGAGAATTCCAAAGGCGAATCGCTTATTATCGAAAACCCCGTCCGGCGGCTATCGCAGATAAGGGGATGGTTTCGAGTTGAACGGAAACGGAGTTTTTTAAAAGCGCATGAGCTTGGGGAGTTCCTTGGCGCACTGGACAAGTTGCGGCAAGAGGCCGCTGGGAGCTACAAGACAACCGATACCGTCCCGGACTATCTTGAGCTTATCCTGTTCACCGGGCTTCGCCGGAACGAGGCGGCGCGTCTCAAATGGGCGGACGTTGACCTGACCGCCCGGACGCTGATTATCCTTGACCCGAAAAACCATCATCCCTTGACCCTGCCCTTGAGCGATCACATTCACGCCTTGTTGACGCGGCGGTTTGAAAATCGTGGAGCCAGTGAGTTTGTTTTCTCCGGTGAAGGCGAAGGCGGATACCTTGTGGAACCGAAACGTCAAATGAAAAAGGTGAAGACCATGAACGGACTTACTTTCACCATTCACGATTTAAGGCGAACGTTTGCGACCGTGGCGGATGGCCTTGAGTTGAGCGCATACTCGCTGAAACGGCTTTTAAACCACGCACAGGGCGGAGACGTAACGGCGGGATATATCGGCGATGACATTGAGCGGTTGCGCTTGCCGATGCAGAGGATAGCGGACGCGATATTGCGCCACGCTGGACGGCTTAAACAGGCGGACGTGATACCGATTCACCGCAAGGCTACTTTGGGAAGCGCGTCTTGACCCCCCTGAATAGTATTCGCAATAATAGCAAAATCCCTAAAGGATTCCTGGACTAAGGCCCCCCCCTTGACAACCTTGACACACCATCCCCGCTTTCCTTAACCAGCCTTCCAAAACCATAACCCCCACGTCTTAAGAAATTCCCTGTTTTCCTTGCTAATTTTTCGTAGCAACTTTATCGGACTTGACAGTCTTTTAATTTCATGCTATAACAGCCCAACGGCGGCGGGAAATTATTACTTTTTTTAGGAGAAATTGAAATGAACTCGAAAAATGAAAATGAAGTCGGACGGTTGCTGAAACAGGGGGAAGTGGCGGCACGGCTTGGGTTGAGCAAGGCATGGATGGAGCGGAGTCGCTGGCTGGGAAATGGGCCGCGTTATGTAAAATTTGGGAGCGCGGTTAGATATAGGAGTCAGGACGTGGAGGAATATTTGACCGAGCGGCTAACGAGCTCCACTTCGACGGGAGGTAGAAAATGAAACATTTGCCCAGCCCGGAGGATTACTTCACCGCGAATGTCCAGCGGCTTGGCAGAGCAAATCAAACCGGCTGGGCTATCGGGCTTTGTCCCTTCCACGATGACCACAACCCCAGCCTATCGGTGAATCTGGAGAGCGGGGCGTTCGCTTGCCATGCGTGCGGGGCGAAAGGTAGCGGTGTTATTTCATTTCATATGAGGCTGACCGGCCTGTCATATCGTGACGCGGCCAGAGAGTTGGAAAAGGGAATTTATGCTTATTGAAAATAAATGCCGCTGGAGCCAACCAGCGGCCTAATCAAGGAGTTCAAACGATGACTAATTGTAACACAAACGAAGCTGAAAACGCGGCGAAAAATCTAACAGCTTCATATATCAATCAGGGATATACCCAAACTGGACTTTACCGATATGATGAAAAATATTACCGCATCCGGCTGGATAATCCGGCTCCGAAAGACGGCCAAAGATCAAAGCTGGTTTATCCGTTGTCCAAAAATGGGCATGGATGGGAGTTGAAAGAGCCGGAATTCCACAATGGCAAGAAACCTCTATATCGAAAAAACGAAATAGCGTTGAATCCCGAAGTCACGGTTTATGTTTGCGAGGGCGAAAAATGCGCCGATGCCTTGGACGGGATTGGCCTTGTGGCGGTTACAAGCGGTTCATCTTCAAGCGCCAACAGCGCGGATTGGGAGCCTCTTAAAGGCCGCAACGTAGTTATATGGCCGGACAGCGATGAACCGGGCCAGCGTTACGCCGATGCCGTCGAATCGCGTCTATTAGAGCTTGGGTGCCACGTCGAAAGAATAGACGTTGTGGCGCTTAACCTTCCCGAAGGCGGCGACGTGGTGGATTGGCTCAAATCGAACCATGAAGCCACAAAAACTGATGTTGAGAAGCTTCCGCGCATGGCGCCGAAATCAAAGGGCGATGACTGGCCGGAGCCTATCGCGCTTGACGCTATAAACCTTCCCGAATTGCCACGGGATGTATTAAAAGGCTGGCTTGGGGGGCAGGCCAACGCCGTATCACAAGCGACCGAAACGCCCCCGGAGCTTGCGGCTGGTTTCGGGCTGGCCGTAACGGGAATTGCGACGCAAAAAAAATTTTGCGTCATGCCGGAGCCTGGATATTTTGAACCCCTATCAATCTGGGCAATCACGATTCTGGAAAGTGGCAATCGGAAATCCGCCGTCATGCAGGCTATGACGAAGCCCCTGACCGAATGGGAACGTGATAAAGCGGACGAATTAAAACCTGAACTTGAACGTATTCAATCGGAGCGGCGAACCGCCGAAGCGCGGATTCAAAACCTTCGGGCGAAGGCGGCGAAAATGAAAGACGCTGGCGAGTATGAAAGGGCTAAGCATGAAATTGTTTTGCTCGAATCAACATTGCCACAAATCCCAACTCCCCCGCGATTATGCACGCAAGATGTAACCTCGGAGAGAACCGGGTCACTCATGTTTGAAAACGACGAACGTATCGGAATAATTTCCGCCGAGGGTGGAATGTTCGATACTGCGGCGGGGCGTTATTCGGGCGGCGTTCCCAACTTCGACATTTACCTGCAAGGTCACGCTGGCGACCCGGTTCGCGTTGATCGCCAAGGGCGTGAACCGGTGTTCATGAACGCCCCTGCGCTCACAATAGGCTTAAGCCCCCAGCCGGACGTTATACGGAGGCTTGTCGATACTCCGTCTTTTAGAGGGCGTGGATTTCTTGCGAGGCCCCTTTACTTTTTGCCACAAAGTCCACTTGGGCGACGGACGCTCGAATCCCGACCTGTGCCTAAAAATATTACCTATGAGTACGACCGCGCCATCCGGCGGCTTCTGGAAGTACAACCCGCGATTGGCGATGACGGACGGCCCCGGCCACACGTCTTGAGATTTACACCGGAAGCTCATGCCGAATGGAAGGCGATGGCCAGGCACGTCGAAAGAGAAATGCGCGAAGGCGGTAAATTTGAACACGTCAAGGATTGGGCCGGGAAATTGCCGGGCGCATGTGCGAGGCTGGCCGGACTCTTACACGTTGCGGAAAACGCTTTCGATGAGCCGTGGGCGCATGAGATAAGCGCGGACACAATGAGCCGGGCTTTGAGCCTTGGGGCGGTATACAGCCAACATGCCCTAGCCGTCTTTGATTTGATCGGCGCAGACGAATCATTAGATGCGGCTCGGCGGGTTTACCGCTGGATTCAGCGGACACAACCAAAAACCTTCACGGGCCGTGACTGTTTCGATGCGCTCAAAGGCCACTTTAAAAACATGGCCGCGCTTGAACCCGGACTATCCACGTTGGCGGAACGCTCAATCATCCGTGCGCTAGATCGTGAACGGAAACCCGGACGGCCCAGCCAGAAGTTTGCCGTCAACCCTCGAATTGTGGAGGGCTGGAAATGAACTGGCGCGAATTATTAACCGAATCAGAGGGGACAACCCCTAAGAGCAATATTCGCAATAATAGCGAAACCCATCCCACGCAAGCCGGAAGCGGGGGTTTTGCGGATTTTGCGAATACTATT
This sequence comes from Nitrospinota bacterium, assembly GCA_015231995.1. Lineage (GTDB taxonomy): Bacteria > Nitrospinota_A > UBA7883 > UBA7883 > JACRLM01 > JADGAO01. The sequence goes on from JADGAO010000184.1 coordinate 4,670, forward strand.
CGGGGGTATCCGCCCATGCGTCCAGCCCTACGCATGGCGCCGAACGTGCGAAAAGAAATGGCGGCGGATAGCGAGGCCATGTTCATCCACCTTTGGCGGAGGCTTGCAAAACGCCTAAACAAGGTTATGCGCCCCGGCTACTTGGCGTGGGCGCAAACCCATGCGCCGGAGCTTTGGACGCAACGTGAAGCGTTACGGATGGCGTGGGATGCTCCGCAAGTCTGGATTGCATTTAAGACATGCGCCGTACCGTGGACGGAATACCGACGGCTTATCTACTCATGGGTAAGGGTGGAGCTTGCCTGTATCCGACGGCATCGTGAGGTCTTACAGGAAAACAGTAATTATAGTATAATTAATTAGACGGAGGTATTTATGGACGCGATGGATAGGCAGTTTGAAGATGAACAGGACACTCTTCGGAAAACTTTAGAAAAACGCGGAACGTCACGGGATGAAATTAAAGTCATTCTTGACCGACGGCGCGAAGGTTACGAGACGGATAACCGGCCACCGCGTGTAATGGAGACGGTGATTCCGAAAGACCCCATTGTTACGAAATGGGATGGCGGGGAAGGCTTTGTCCGCGCCCAAGGGTATGGCATCTATTGTGACGGGCGATTGATCGGCATTATGGAAAGCGCGGAGCTTGCGGAACTGGTTGCAAACGCGCATAACGCCACTTTGAAGAAAAGGAGTTTCACGATATGAATCCACGCCTAGATTGCCGTAGAAAAGAATTTCGCGCATGGCAGAAACTGGGTTTGTGTTCCCTTGGAAACTTAAAAGATTGCAAGCCTTGCGTAGAGGGCATGACTGTTAGCCGCGAATGTCTGGGCTTGAGCTTTTTAACCGAAAAAGGGGTGATATTTTGTTTAGATCAGAAAGGAAGCAAATAATATGTTTGAAAAAGGAAAAAGTGGCAATCCAAACGGGCGGCCTAAAGGCCGTCCAGATCGGCGCTTAATCTATCGTGAAGCGCTGGAAGGCAGGGCCAGCGAATTGGTGGAAAAAGCTATTTCTTTGGCGCTGGAAGGCGATACAACGGCCCTGAAGATATGCCTTGACCGTATCTTGCCAAAAGATGCGCCTATCATGGGCGTTGAGCTTGGCGGCGATAGGTTAACTCAACGGGCGGAGGCTATATACAACGCCACTTCGGCGGGTGAATTAACGCCGTCAGAAGCTGGCGATTTAATGGCCTTGTTGACGGGTTTTTCGCGTGTCAAAGAACTGGATGAAATAGAAAAACGATTAGAGGTTTTAGAGAAAAGGAATGAAAATGAGACTAAATAAAAGGCTTGACGCGATAGAAGATACATTCCCAAAGGTTGCGAAGTTAAGCCCTCAGGAACAGGAGGAAAGTGAAGCTTTTAACCGCTCTTGCGCGATGGTTTACGAAAGCCTTAGCCCGCGATATCAAGAAATATTTGATGCGGAGTCTGAATCTGGGGACAAATTTAAAGGGCCGCTCCACCTTGGCGCGTGGAAGCTTGCTAAAAATCATGAAGAACACCCAGCCCGGCCTTTAACAATGCCTGATAAGCTGGCGGACTGGTTATTGACCCTCAAGCATCTTCGCGGTGAAGACTTGGTGGAAATTGGGCTAGCTATGAAGCTTGAATGCAAACGATGCGGGTTGAACCTTCCCACAGACTACTTAAACAGTGGGCACAAACATTATGAGTATCCCAAAATATCCTTTTTCGACGTTTGCCCTGCTTGTGGCGGAAGTGAAATAGACGATGAATGGATCAGGCCGTTTGGAGGGAAGTTGACGGGTTAGCACCACAATGCCGTTAAGAAAGGCCGGGGTGGAGACGCTCCGGCCTTTTTTCTTTGATGATTGGCGATTAAAGCCGGAAATGGGGTTTTGCTACTTTTGCGGATATTGCCCTAGGGTATCCGTCTCTAAGTGTGAAGGGTGAGGCGAAAAAGGACTGAAATTTCCGCCAACTGCTTACACTGCGCTTACACGGAAAAAGCTTGAAATTTATCAAGCTCACAACTCGTTGAAAAAATGGTGCGCCCGATTGGATTCGAACCAATGACCTACGGATTAGAAGTCCGTTG
>JADGAO010000185.1 GCA_015231995.1 Nitrospinota bacterium
TGGTTCGTCCGTAAGGGGTAGGGGCGGTGGGGCTGGCAGTCTGGCTGGATACGAAAATAAACTTCGCCCCGATATTATTAGCGGCATTATTTAGCCGTTGCGCCGCCATCGTTTCGCTATTTTCATTCAAAGCAGAATCGTTGGAGGTATTGGCCGCAAGATGGATAACCGCGCCGGTTCCGGAAGGAAGCTCTAAATGCTTGGTTGACGACAAATCAAACGGAATCCAGTGATCTTCAAGCGAATCCAGTTTATGTCGTGACAATGCGACAACCGCATGGCCGCGCTTGCGCGCCAAAGATGACAGAGTTTGACCTATGTAACCCGTGGCCCCAGTGATGGCAATGCGCACTAGTTGTCCCTGGCTAAAAACATGAAGGCATTGGTAAATTAAACGGGAAAGCCTTTATTCTGTTAGGAAACAGCTGGTTTTGATAGATTGTTTTTTTCGCTGATATGCGTTCGAGAGTCATATCGCCACCTTACGAATAACAATTATATGGTGCAGAGCTAACCATCTGTTAAGCGGTGAAATAATATTTTCCAGCAATCCAATGATCCCAGTGAATGAGTCCGGTAGAAGTTGGCGGAAATTCAAGCCGCCGGATAGCAAGTATTTCAAATAATTTCCGGCAAGCTCCTGATGCGTGATTTCAAGCGATGGATGCTTTTGTTCAAAGCGGTCTCTGTCGCGGATGAAAACTATATAGCTGAGAGCTTGATTGGCTCCGTTCATCGGCCCTGTGGCTGGTGTTTCCCAAGACGGGTAGGTTTTATCGAAGCCCTCGGTGCGAAATAGCCGTTTGTATAGAAAAGTCGCAAATGGCCCATAGTATGGTTCAAGCAAGATCGCGCCCCCCCCCGGAGCTAATACACGATCAAGCTCGTGGAAAAATTGATCGGGGCGCGGAAAGTGATGGAAACAGTTCTGCCCATAAATTACCCTAACCGATTTGTCTGGGAAACCCATCGCCTCCGCATTAATCACCCGATCCAAATTGGGAGCCGGTACCACATCTGTCGCCAACACTTCAGGGTAAGAATCGCGCATCGGCGAGACGCCGGATCCCAGCTCGACTTCGATACCATTGCCGGAAAAATACTGGCGATCGAGTCTCCTGAATAAATGATGAAACTCGGTGAAAACCTCTCGCAACATGCGCTTTTTTTCAAACATTTTGCGATGCAGTTCCAGGCGGTTCGCTCCGTCCACATCCATACCATCCAGAAGTGGGTCGCGTAAAATGTCAATCAGGGCTCTCATTTTTCACCCCTTTGAGCCATAATGCGGCGAGCGCGAAGGCCTGCGTGTCTTGGCCTGCGCGGGACTGAGGCGATATCATAGCCAAGAAACGCCAATATCAGTTGCATGCCCATAAGAATGGGCAAAGCGGCCAGCATGACCGTGCCTGGCGATGTGGTGACGCCTTCACGGGCCGATTCAAGCCAGCGATATCCGCCAAACCCAGAGCCAGCCACCAGCAGAGCCAACCCCAACGGCAACTCCAGCGAAGCTAATGACATATCCCGTAAATAGTAGTTATAGATAATCCGCTTCATGAAATTCCGCGCATGTTTGACAAGGAACTCCCCGACTATTTTTGAAATCTTAAGGTTGCTCACTTCATCCCCGTATTTTGCGTCCATGGGCACGTCAACAACAACTGCGCGCAAGGTGTTAAGCCTGAACAGAATGTCCGTTTCAAAAAAATATCGTTGGCTGATTTTAGAAAAAGGCAAAAGCCTGGCGACATCGGTATGGATGGCCGTATAGCCGTTGGTGGGATCAAATAAGTCCCAATAACCTGTCGACAGCTTGGACATCAGCGACAAAGCCGCATTGCCATACAGGCGAGCCTTGGGCATAACGCGAATCTCTTCAAGATTGAAAAATCGGTTACCTTTGGTGTAATCAGCATCTCCAGCCAGGATTGGTTCGATAAAGTTGGGAATGAGGCTTGGATCCATCTGCCCGTCCCCATCCACTTTGACTATTATTTCCGCGCCGTCTGCGATAGCGGCGCGATAACCAGCCATCACTGCGCCACCAACGCCCTGGTTGCTCTCGCTATAAAGAACCCTGACACGTTTGTCTGAACAATGTTCCTCCACATATTTCCCGGAGCCGTTTGGGCAGGCGTCATCAACAACATAGATTCGCCACACCTCATCGCCGATGCCAGCGATAACTTTAAGAACGCTCTGCGTTACTTTATAGCATGGGATAACGACAGCTATGAGGCTGTTTAGGGGATTGTCAGGCGCGGTTTGAGAGTTTCCGTAGCGTGATGTGTCAATATTCATTATGTATTGGCTCCAGCTTCCTTGTGGGCTCGAGCCAAACAGTTATTGATATGGCTCCGGCTTCGAGCCGGTGCTATTTCTTTAACGCCGCGGCTAAGCGATACGCCCACGGTATTGTCGCTGGAGTATCCATCTGCCACTAACCCATCACAATCGTCTAATTCCTTTTTTATCCTAGATATTACATCCCTATAGCTTTCTCTTCGTTGAGGGTCGGGATGACGACTAATATTCTTCTTCAAGACTTAACCCCGTCGATCCGTTTCAACACAGTATCAAGGTTATCGGCATTCTCGATTCCAATCCAGAAGTCCTCTATTTTATAGGCGCCCACCTTTTCTCCGCGGCTTAGGAAGCTATTGATCAAATCTGGCATTGTGAAATATTCGTTATCAGGAATAAAACGAATCGAGCCGCTCTTCATAACATAAATACCGGAACTGATGCTATAACTGGTTTCCGGCTTTTCTATAATCCGGTTTATCTGGCCGTCGCTGACATCCAGCACGCCAAAACTGCTTTTCTCTATTTTCTCCACATAGCCGACCACCAGGTCATATTTATGTTCATTGGCGAACATGACCATGTTCTCAAAATTAAGTTCCGTATATATATCCCCGTTAATAAGGAAGATATATTCATCGTCAACAAACTCTTTTCTCATAAGGGTAAGCGGACCCGCTGTTCCCAGCGGCTTTTCTTCGTGGAAATATTTTATCTTCACGCCGAACCGGCTTCCATCCCCAAAGTATGCCCGTACCAGTTCCGCCTGATACCCCGTCGAAATAAGAAAAGAAGTGATATTGCTTTTTTTGAAGCGGTTAATCAGGTGTAAAAGTATCGGATCCTCGCCAATAGGCAAAAGAGGCTTGGGGATGACAAAAGAAAATGGGCGAAGGCGCGTGCCCTTTCCTCCTGCTAAAATGACGACTTTTTTCAACATTGCTGGATTGATTGAAGGTTAGACGTTGTAGAGGTCATGTTTATATGCGCCCTGATTGTCGGTGAGCCATTCGATGGTCTCGGTCAACCCTTTGTTCAAATCATATTTCGGGGACCAGCCAGTCGCATTGCATAGCTTTGTGTTGTCGCAGAACAGGCGCTCGACTTCGCTTTGAGCGGGACGCACACGCTGGCTGTCGCAGACGATTTCGACTTCCGTTTTCATCAGGCGGGCGATCGTATGGACAAGGTCGCGGATCGATATTTCGTTCATCATTCCGATATTGACGTACTCGCCATTAAACTTATCCTGCCCAGCTATTTCCAAAAAGCCGGAGACAGCGTCTTTGACGAATGTAAGGTCCCGCGTGGGGTCTATATTGCCAAGGTTGAGTTTTTTCCTCCCGTTCAGGATTTGAATTATGACGCTTGGGATTATGGCGCGGGCGGATTGCCGTGGGCCGTAAATATTGAATGGCCTGGCTATTTTCACCGGAAGGGCGAACGACCTGAAATAGCTTACCGCAAGGTTATCAGCGCCGATCTTTGTAGCCGAATAGGGGGATTGTCCGACCATCGGATGTTTTTCATCAATCGGCGCATACTGGGCGGTTCCATAGGTTTCGCTGGTCGACGTTACGACCACATTATTCGTCCCCAAAACTTTCGCGCTTTGCAGGACGTTATAGGCTCCCTCGACGTTGGTTTTAACATACGCCAGTGGAGAGACGTATGAATAGGGGATCCCGATCAACGCCGCCAGATGAAAAACAGTGTCTACACCCTTCATCGCGGCGTAAACCGAGTCATAATCCCGGATATCGCCGGATATAACCTCGATATCTTTTTTACAGGGCGATGACTCCAGCCAGCCCCAATCGTTTTTGAAATTATAGTGAGTGAACGCTCTGACCTGATAGCCAAGCTCGACGCATCTTTCGGTAAGGTGCGAGCCTGCAAAACCAGCCGCTCCAGTCACCAACACTTTCATTGAATCGAGCTATCCCCGCAAAAATCAACTTAAGAATTCTACGTTATGACGATGTGATTTGCCAGTAAATATTCAAAAACAATGCTATACGGGATTTGGCGAGGTTTGCGCAGGGGAGGGGAGCGACGCTCATTGCCGCAAGTAGTTGGATTTAAACTCCAGGGGAATCGAAGTATGGCCGGTGACATAAACTATGGCGTTAGAGGCGTTCCGAGGGGCAGTCACCTCCATAGAATGTTCGGTCCAATCAGGCGAACACTCGAAAGTTTTGATATCAACGTTGGCGAAACCGCCTTTTGCGTCAAGCCAGTTGATTTGAATCCTGCCCGTAGTCGGCTCTTTGGCGCAACGGGCGACAACTGTGTTCCGGTAACGTTGTCCGGCTGAAACCGCAACCACCTGGGTCGCGGATGAAGAGACATTCACCAGGATAACTTTCCTGTCAGCATCGTATTTAGCCTCGCCACCCAATATCCAGCCTGTAGAGGAGGCGAAATCAGGATTGATTAGCAGTTCTTTTTTAAACCGGTAATCGGTTTTGATTTTTCGAATGCTAATCGAGCCAAACTCCGTGATTTGTTCAGTGACTTTTTTTACCAGCTCTTGCCGCACCCCTCCATCGGGACAACAACCAGACCCATTCCAATTGGAATCGAGAATTATATAATCAACATTCCTCTTAAAAAAAACATCAACTGCATCCTGTTCTGTTTTAATTGAAGAAATTTCATTTTGAAACACGTAGTTATACCAGTTGGGGTAAAGCGCATCCGCAGACAACCCGGCGGCCAGGGGATAAGAAAAAACGGCCACCGGCGTCTGGCCTGTATTGAGACGGTTGACCAGCGCAACCGCGTTTCTGATGGGGAGGCGGCCCAAAAGATAGTTTTCCCTTCTGGATTCATCGCCAAGCGATTTTATAGCGAAATCGCCGCATTGCGCACCTGCGTTAAGGAACATGATGTTTAGCGCAACGGTTGCTACCGCCGCGCCGCTCCACCATTTTCCAATGAACATCCGTTTTGAAAAAGCTACGCTTAACGCCACTCCAATGGCGGCAGACAATATCGGCCACGCTGGGAACGCGTAACGGAAATAACCCGTTGACTGAAACACCAAAGCGATAATCAAAGTCCCAATCAAAAGCAATGCTATACCCCTGCGTTGCCTGGTTGCAACTAGCGCTACTACGGCAGGCATGAAGATTAGCAACCACTGGAAGCCAGAAGCTCCAGCATTCGCTTCAAGGTATTTTCCCGATTCAAATGTCGCCCTATAAAGGATATCCCACGTCAATCCCTTGTTGAAAACAGCGGCAAAGTCAGCCTTGCCGATGGGATAGTAAACGGATTTAAAAATATGATTGAAAAACGGGAAAACAGGGTTGCCGGTCAGCCACCAGGCTGTCGTATAAGGGATTTGTCCAATCACCATGAATAGAGCCAATCCGATGAACAAATGAGGAAGGCCGAGTTCCTTACGCCATGACTGATGGCGCCAAACTAATAGCAAAAGAAGGGCTGGTAAAATTGAAAATGTTACAGCTTTTGCGGCCAGCGCAAATCCGAGGAGCAACCCGGCAATTTGCAATTCAAATTTTGGTTTGCCCGATGTTGAGCAAGACTTAAGGATACCAAAAGCTCCTGCAATGAAAAATGACGCCCAGACCGATTCAATAAAAAGACTGCTACTTTCGGTAAACGTCAGCGGTGTGGATAAAAAGATTAGAGCCGCCCACCTTGCGCCTAAGGCCGAACCGCCAGCCCACAACGCAATATTGCGAACCAGGTAGCCGAGAATAAAAATAAACCCCACATTGATCAACCTAGCCGCAGTCTCGCCTGCAAGCAAGTAGCCAATGGAATACATCCAATCAACAAGCATTGGCACTACCGCCCAAACGTATGCTCCTGCGTCAAAGCTCCATTGATGACGCAGGGCCAGATGTCCTGGGACGAAGAGGTGTATCGCCAGTGCGTCATGGCCCACCTCCGGCATGAATGAGACAACGAAATGAACCAGCCCGACAACTGCAATGGCGACATCGAGCGCGTTGGCCTTGAACCCTGCGGAATTCCTTTGCGTTGCCAGCGCAAGAAGTTTCCCGCCCTCGTCCACAAGCGCCCGTCTGCCCAGTATTATGGGCAATAGAAGAGCGGCTCCGTATAATCCTGGGTAGTTCACCGGGAAATGAGCGATCAGCCCAACCGCAACGCCGTAAAAGCCGGCTCCAATCAAAAAGCTTGTCAGCCAGATGTCTTCAGCTAACCTCAAGCGAAGGAGCGTAAGGATTGCGCTTCCCAAAATGGCGGAGGCGACAACGAACCATAAAGTCACAAGCAATGGCCATATAGCCCCAGCCAAAGTCGCAATGCCTATTCCGACAATGGCGCCGGTCAATAACGCGCTTCGTTTGCTTAGTAAATAACCGGCGATGACCAGAGCCGCGCAGATAGCCATGAAGGCTGTATAGGTAGTTATCGCGCCACC
>JADGAO010000186.1 GCA_015231995.1 Nitrospinota bacterium
TGCGGGATTTGCGGGATCAGTGTGTCAGCCGTTTTTATCATGTCCTTAACTCCCCCTCCCACCGGCATCATGATTTTTACGTCAACGGCGATAAAACCGAAGCCTTCACCCATTGCGTTGAGATATGCGTCACCGAATACGCCAACTGGATAAGGGGTTGGACGAAGGTGGCGAGAGAGGATGAGCGTTTCCTGCTTATGCGTTATGAAGACATGCGCGAGAACATCAAAACCCAGTTCCTGCGCGCGCTCAAACGTTTTGACATCGAGCTGGCTGATGACAAGGTGGAGATGATTATCGAGCAGGTCGCCGCGAAGTCCAAAAGCGGCTCGAATCTGGAAACGCGGCTCAAACAGGGCAATTCATTGCGTTCCGGGCGGGTGGGAGATTGGCGCAGTCATTTTTCGCCTGGCGACGTTAAGATTTTCAAGGAAAAGGCGAACGACACCCTCGTTTCGCTGGGATACGAGAAGGACGATTCGTGGTAGGAATCATCCTTCTTTTTGTAGGGGCATACCTGTGTGTCTGCCCCCTCTCATGCGGGCGAACACGCAGGTTCGCCCCTACAACATAATGGTTGTTCATTCATGAAGGTTCTCCTTTTTTACCCGAATTTCTACGGCATGAACATGTTGCCTCCGGCCATGGGGCTATTCACCGCCATCCTGCGCGGGCACGGGCATGAAGTGGCCATGTTCGACACCACCTATTACGAAAAGATAGAAGGGTTTGACGTTACCGATTTCGACAAGATGAAATCGGACAACCTCAACGCCCGGCCTTTCGACGACTCTATCCTGCAGGCGAGCCGGAAATCTGGCGACTGCGTAAGCGATATGAAAAACCTGCTGGCGGCGTTCAAGCCAGACCTTATCGCAATGTCATGCACGGAGGATATGTACCCGCTCGGCGTGGCGATTCTCAAACAACTGGATAACAAACCGCCGGTTGTGGCGGGGGGGATATTCCCCACCAGCTCTCCGCAGATGGCGCTGGAATATTCGCAGGGAGCCATCAACTACATCATCACCGGTGAAGGGGAACGCGCGCTACCGGAGTTCTGCGCCCGTCTCGAACAGGGCAAAGACCTTCGGGGCGTTCCGGGATTGTGGATGTACCGGGACGGAAAACTTACGGGAAGCCCTCTGCCAGCCCTTGTTGACGTGAACGACGTGCCGTTGCCCGAATACGACCTGTATCAGGAGAGCCGGTTCTACCGCCCCATGCAGGGCAAATTGCGGCGTATGTTTCCCATCGAGACGCACAGGGGTTGCCCGTACACATGCGCGTTCTGCAATTCGCCCACCACGGCGGATAACTACCACAAAGAGAACATGCGGTTCTTCCGCAAGAAAAAGATATCCAACGTCCGCAAGGAACTGCGCCTGTGCGTGGATAAATACCACGCCGATTCATTCTATTTCTGGGCCGATACTTTCCTTGCGTGGAGCGAGGAGGAATTCGACGAGTTCTGCGAGATGTACAAGGAATTCAGGCGCCCGTTCTGGATACAGACCCGGCCGGAGACGATCACGGAATACAGGCTAAAACGCCTCAAGGAAGTCGGGTTGTTGCGGATCGCCTTCGGGCTGGAGCACGGCAACGAAGAGTTCCGCGCGACGATGCTTCACCGGAAGGTGAGAAACGCCGTCATTATCGAAAAACTCAATCTCGTTTACAGCCACGGCATCCCGTTCAGCGTGAACAACATCATGGGATTCCCGCAGGAGACGCGCGAGCTTGTGTTCGACACTATCGAGCTGAACCGCAAAATCAAGTCCGACGGCATCAACGCATACACCTACACCCCGTTCCACGGGACGCCACTGCGGAAGATATCGGAGGATTTGGGTTTCGTCAGGCCGGAGGATTTGTCGCGGTGCATCGGAATGCCGTCGGTGCTCAAGATGCCGCAATTCACCCCGGAGCAGATCGAGGGGCTACGCAGGTGTTTTGTGCTGTATGTTAAAATGCCCAAATCGCGATGGGACGACATAAAAAAGGCCGAGGCGCTGACTCCTGAAGGGGACAGGATTTGGACGGAATTAAAAAAAGAATGTTTCGCCAACTACATGCAGTATGGCGATTACGATGACTCGGATGATATTGACCCCGTTGAATCCTGAACCGTCGCCATCGTTGGAGGCTCTTCTGCCAGCAATTAACCTGAGCGCGTTCAAGCTCCTCTTCTGGGACTTTGACGGGGTGATCAAGGACTCGGTCGAGGTCAAGACGCGGGCGTTTGTCCAGCTGTTCGAGCCTTTCGGCTCCAAGATCGCCGAACGGGTGCGCGACCATCACGAGGCTAACGGCGGCATGTCCCGCCTCAATAAAATCCCGCTTTATCTGGAATGGGCGGGGGAGCAGGTCTCGCAAAAGCTGGTTGACGAATATTGCCAACGGTTTTCCCAACTTTCCCTGCAGGGCGTGATTGATTCGCCCTGGGTTGGCGGCGCAGAGGCGTTGCTACGCGGCAACCCATACCGGCAGTCGTTCGTACTGGTTACGGCGACGCCTCATGGGGAGATAGAGGAGATATTGGCGGCGCTTAACCTGCGATCGTGTTTCATGGATGTTTTCGGAGCGCCTACGAGCAAGAAAGAGGCTATCCGAACGACACTGGAGGCTCGTCAAATCGAGCCGAAACTATGCCTGATGATCGGCGACGCCAAGGCGGATTTTGAAGCGGCGCAGGCCAATAATGTTCCTTTCCTGCTCCGGCGGCATTCCAGCAACGGACGGGTGTTCGAAAGTTATACCGGCGACTCTGTGGAGGACTTTGCGGGCCTATGAACCGACTGGAAAAAATCAGGCTTATCCGGCGCTCCCTGAAGGCGGGCAAACCGTCCATCGGCAGTTGGATGCAGATTCCACACCCATCCGTGGCCGAGATAATGGGACAGGCCGGATACGACTGGGTCGCCGTGGATATGGAACATGGATCAATAGGCGTCCAGCAATTACCGGACATCTTCCGCGCGTTGGAGCTTGGCGGGACATTGCCGCTGGCCCGGATCGCGCAGGGAGAGACAAAAGACTGTAAACAGGCACTGGACGCGGGAGCGGGGGGGGTTATCGTCCCCATGATAGAAAGCGCGGAACAGTTGACGAAGGCTCGCGACGCATGTAGATGGGCGCCCGCTGGCTCCCGTGGCGTAGGGTTTTCCCGCGCCAACCTTTTCGGCAAAAACTTCGAGTCGTATAACGAAGAGGCCCAGGCCCCTTTGCTGGTTGCGATGATAGAACACGCCCGGGCCGTGGAAAATCTGGCGGACATCCTGCAAGTCGAGGGGTTGGACGCGGTGATGATCGGCCCGTACGACCTGTCGGCCTCGATGGGATTGACCGCCCAGTTCGAATCGCCAAAATTCATGGCGGCGATGGAGCGTATCCGCATCCTTTGCGCGCAATACGACATACCATGCGGAGCGCATGTGGTGGCTCCGGACGTGGATGTGTTGAAACGCCGGATCGCCGAGGGGTATCGGTTCATCGCGTATTCTATTGATGCGGTGTTTTTGACAAAACACGCCGCCTTCCCACTTTTATAGAGCGTAATTCTGATGGAAAATGTCGGGCAAATAAAATCCAGAAACAAAGAGTTTCAGGAGAAATTCGACCGTGGTCGTCTTCTCCAGCATATTGTGACGGCTGACGCGCCTGTTATCGCCGACGTCGGCGCGCACTTCGGCGAGAGCGTGGCTTATTTCAAAAAGCTTTTTCCAAAAGCCACGATCTACTCATTCGAGCCCGACCCGGACTCGTTCGCCCGGCTTTCCGGCGCCGTCATAGAAGGGGTGTCGTACTTCAATCTGGCTCTTTCTGACGAGGATGGTTCAGCTTCCTTCTACCGGAACAAAATTTCCCACACGAACAGCCTGCTCAAGGTCAATCTGGACAGCAGAGACTCCATCGGCGTCGCCAAAGCGAAGGCGGAAAACGACTCGCGTTATTTCGAAGGGTTCAACGAGGAAGTCAACGTCGCCACCATTCGGCTGGACAGCTTCGCCAGGCAACATTCGATAGGCCAGATAGACATTCTGAAAATAGACGTGCAGGGAGCCGAACGCCGTGTGCTTCTTGGCGGGGAGGCGACCCTGCGCAACACCAAAGCCATCGTCATGGAAATAATATTTTTCGACTATTACGAAAGCAGGACGGCTTTCATCGACGTAGAGAGCGTGCTGGCGCCGCTGGGTTTCCGCCTGTTTAGCATCAGCGACATTTCGAACAACCCGATGAACGGCAGAACGGATTGGGCCGAGGTGGTTTATTTGAATCAGAACCTCGTAAAGATATAGGGAAGAGCGATGAAGGAAGAGGAAATCCGGCCCAAACGGATATTCGACGAATACCGTCGGCTCGCCGAACTGGACGCCGAGAAATATTTTGGCGCAAGCGGTCGCGAGCATGTCTGTTGCCCGGCCTGCGGACTAAACGGGCTTTACTCCTTCACGAAACACACTTTTGTATACGAAGAGTGTCCCGCCTGCCAAACCCTGTTCGCAAGCCCCCGTCCGCCGGTGGAGGCTTTTTCGCTTTTTTATCAGGAATCCGAATCCGCCAAATACGTGGCCTCGACTTTCTACAAGGAAACCGCCGAAGCGCGCCGCGAAAAAATCTGGCGCCCGAAAGCGAAAATGTTGAGCGAGATTATCAAACGCTTCGGCGCGGATCGGAGCGACATGGTGGATATCGGCGGTGGATACGGCATCTTCGCGGAGGAGTTCGGCAAAATTTCCGGCAGGCAGGTGACGGTGATCGAGCCTGGATCGGCTCTTGCCGAGATATGCCGTGGGAAGGGCCTCAAAGTCATACAGGGTTTTCTGGACGACATCGAGCCGGGACAACTTCCAGTCGGCTCCAAAGTTTTCGTAAGCTTCGAGCTGTTCGAACATCTGCACGCCCCGGAAAAATTCCTCCTGCGTTTGAAGGAATTGATGGGATCGGGCGATATGTTCATTTTTACGACGCTGTCGGGAGCGGGGGTGGATATACAGGCTCTCTGGGAGGATTCGAAATCGGTTTCGCCGCCGCATCACCTCAACTTTTTCAACCCGAAATCGGCGCGGATACTGTTGGAACGCTCCGGTTTTGAAGTGTTGCAAACCAGCACGCCCGGAAAACTGGACATCGATATCCTTTGCAACAACCAGGAATTTATCAAAGACCGCTTCTGGCGGACGTTTATCATTCAGGCGAGTGAAGCCGAGAAACAGGCCATGCAGACGTTCATCTCGGACAACGGCCTGAGTTCTCACATGCTTGTCGTTTGCCGAAAACTTTAAGAAAGACACACATGAAAATATTAGCTCTCATCCCCGCCCGAATGGGCAGTAGCCGTTTCCCCGGCAAACCTATGGCCAGGATTCTGGGCAAACCGATGATCGGCCATGTTTATGAGCGAGTGCGCAAATCGCCAATGCTCGACACCCTCGCGGTAGCAACCTGCGACAAGGAAATTTTCGATTATATCGAGTCCATCGGCGGCGTGGCCGTGATGACCGGAGACCAGCACGAACGGGCCTCCGACCGTTGCGCCGAAGCTTTGGTGAAACTCGAAGCGGCGAACAAAACCCGTTACGACATCGTGGTCATGGTGCAGGGCGATGAGCCGATGACCCATCCCGATATGATCGCCGAAGCCGTGCAACCACTGCTCGACGACGCAGGCATCCAGGTGGTCAACCTGCTCGGCCAGATAAAGGATACGGCGGAGTTCGAAGACCGCAACTGCATCAAGGTTGTGTGCGACCTTAATTCCAACGCGCTCTATTTTTCGCGGGAGCCTATCCCGACGCGTAGCAAGAGCAAAGATATCCCAATGGGCAAGCAGGTCTGCATCATCCCGTTCCGCAGGGATTTCCTGCTCGAATACACGCGGATGACGCCTACCCCGCTGGAGGTGGCCGAATCGGTGGATATGATGCGCGTGCTTGAGCATGGGATGAAGGTGCGCATGGCTCCCACCCGGCACAGCACGATGGCGGTGGATACGCCCGACGACCTTAAGCGGGTCGAGAAGTTGATGGCTTAGTGAGTCATCGCGTCGGTTGACGCTCGGCGGGGTGTTCTTCACCCCGCCGTCTTCGTTCATCAAAGAGATTGCATCAGGAGTCCGAGGTGAAGAACACCTCGGACAGCAACAAGAGCGTTATGCAACAAATATCTGAAGTCGTCTTCCTCTCGCACAGCCTGTCGCAGGCCACTCCCGGATACGGCGGCGCGCATGGGTTCCACACGTCCGACGATAAAAGGCTGTCTGCCGGCGACTCGTGCAACATGCAAAAGTGGAGTCTGTCAAACCATATCGGCACTCATGTGGACGCGCCCCGGCATTTTTTTGAGACAGGCCCTGCTATTGACCATTACCCGGCGGACTGGTGGGTTTTTCATCATGTCGCTGTTTGCGCTGTCCCGGTTGGAGAGCGGGGCCGCTGGATAGAACCCGATGACGTCGCGGAGCTGATCGGCATGGGGGATGAGGCGGCGCTCATCGTGACCGGGTTCGAAGTTGAGGCTGACAATGGTTCCGATCTTCGCTTTACGGCTCTCCGCCTCGTCTTCAACGAGGGAACTGCCGGCAGCGACTTCGACAACTATGCTGATGAGGTCTCCATCTGGCTCGGCACCAATGAGGTTGCTCGGGTAAATGCTTCTGACTTCAACGACAACAACG
>JADGAO010000187.1:0-4874 GCA_015231995.1 Nitrospinota bacterium
AGAATGACAACGTTCGTTATTTGTCATCCTGAGGGAGCCTTGCGACCGAAGGATCAAAGCAAATAGAACTTTCTATTTGATAGATTCTTCGCGTTGCTTAGAATGACAACGTTCGTTATTTGTCATCCTGAGGGAGCCTTGCGACCGAAGGATCAAAGTAGAATTGAATATTCTATTGGATAGATTCTTCACTTCGCTCAGAATGACAATGCGGAGTTTACCCTGAGTCCTTCGAAGGGTTCAGAATGACATTACGCTCAGAATGACAATGGTCGTTATTTGCCGCACTCTTTTTTTGACGCGAATACCGACCGCGCCACTTCCGTCTCGCTCAACGCTTTGGCGGCCAATCCGTGGGCGAGTCCGTTCCAATGGCCATCGGTTTTATATTCGAATCTCTGTCCATGCTTTTTGTAATGCTCGACGAATACCGGTTGCATATCCACTACTGTAAAACCGCGCGCTTTGGCCTGCTGTATAAAATATTCCCTCATCACAGGGAAATAGGCTCCCGCGAACTCTTCAAGTTTTCCTTTTTCGTAAATCAGGTCGCGGAGGCCATCAACGATAAAAACGATATTTCGCGCCTCCAATCGCGCAGAGCCGGGCATCTGTTCTAGAAAATAGTTTACCGCCTTTTTCGATAATTCAACTCGCTCACTGTCGGCGCTTGCTGACGTGTTTCCGACAAACGGCTGGCTTGTTTGCCGCCATCGAAAATATTTGCGGTTAAGCAAAATGGACGCCTGCAGGTTCAGCGCAAAATATCGAAGCAGGGCCGAATCGCCGATAAAGCCCGGCAAATAGCCGTACTGCTCTATCGGGTCGAAATCAACTCTCGTAAAGGCTAGGCCGCCATCCGGTTGTTCCTTGAAATAATGAAACCCCGGCCCGTTTTTATACCGCAAAACGCTTTCGTCAAAATCGTTCCCCACAACCAACACCGCGACAACTTTGGGAGCGAACGTTTCTGCGACATATCTGGTGTACGCAAGGTACTGGCTTAACGGGGAGCCGGAGACGCTGAACGAATAGACCCGGTAGTCGGGATTGAAACAATCCCATAACCGTCCATGAACCGTTTCGGCGAAAGGGGTCATAAGCGCGTCTATGTAACTGTCGCCGATAACAGCCAGCAGAGGCGTTTTGACGTCGGGCAGATAATCGTGATCGTTTACATATCCGTAGTTGTTGATGTGTCCGCGATTGACCAGCGTAAAATTCCAGCCGCTTGAAAACGTAAACTCGTTGTTTGGTTTGTAATGCATTATCGGGGAAGCTGAGTTTACCGGCTGGACATGCCTGCGTGTGCTGACCGGGAAAAAGCGAAGGAGCGCCTCAAGCGTAAGCAGAGCCATCCCCGTTGAGAGCGCGACCGCCATCAGCGGGAAGATCAGCTTTTTTACCAACGTTTCATTTCATAGGTTCAATGGATTATTTTATTATACAACGCATCGGCTATCGCCGCGTGAGCTTTGGCGTTTGGATGGGAGTCGAAAAGCGTGGCGTGCGTGTCGAATCCTGATAGATGCGGCAACATGTCCACAACCTCTATGTTGTATTTCACCGGTATCTCAACCCTGTCTGCGTACAAAAATCCGTTCCCCTTGTAATACACGCGGAACTCCAGGTCTTGCGTGAATTTGTCGAGATTGAACTTCAGCGTGAACGGATTCCATTTGTCTTCTCCGGCGAAATCGCTCTTGTTAACCATCATGCTCGCATGGACTGTTTGGCCCATGCCGCTTGCGACGTCTATCTGCGCCACTTCGCCATCTATCGCCGAACGGGATCTGAGCCAGAACGTGGCAGAACTTTCCCCGGCGGGTGACGGCAGATATGGGCCGAACAGCAAATACCCCTGCGCGTCCTTTGGCGACGCCATAAGCGTATCGCCGAATTTGAGCGAACTGTCGCTGATTACGTTCCCGACATTGTGGCCCATGTACGTGGCGGCGATGGTGTATGTGTGCGGGCCAGCAAGTTTAACGATTCTGTTGTTGATATCGGCGAAGGGATACTCCCTTGCGTAGGGAACGCATGGGTACATGAAAAGAATAACCCTTTTCGCCGACGACTGCGCCCGGTTTGCCCAGGTATGGAAATAGAAAAGGAATTCCTGCCAGTATTTCGTGTTTTCCCCGTACCTGTTTGTCAGGTAGGTGTGATAGTCCGTCCCGTACGCTTTGGCAAGCAGGGAGTCCAGCCTGTTCACCAGCCATACGTATAAAAACGAGGTGTGAGCCATCATGTTGAAAAAAGGCTTATCCTTCCATGATTCGGAAGGGAGTGGCGGCCGCAACTTACTGATCTCGATATCGTTTATATACCATTGATAGATAATTATTTCCGGGTGAAGCTTGCCTGCTGTCAGGGCGAGGTTCTCACCATGCCAGTCTATCTCCATGCCTGGCTTTGCGAAGGTGAGCATGTCGTATTTGGCGGAGCCTTTATTCAGCTTTTCCAGAAGCAGGTTTGGATACAAAAGCTTCCAGTCGCCCACTCCGACGCCCCACGTGATCGAGTCCCCTTGAACCATGATAAGCGGTCTTTTGCTGTCTTTTGGAGGAACCGGCCCTTTCCAATGGATTTCATCCATGGACTTGTCGTTATATGTCTCTTCATAAGGCGTCACGCTTTTTTTGTGGAAATGCCTTATGTACCCTTCGCCAAGAAGGAAGATGAGGGAAAACATCGCAAGCGAAATCAATCCAGCTCCAGCCGAGAAGATGAGCGGTTTGCGGAAACGAGGGCTTGCGACTAATCGCAGGATGACGAGAAAAACCAGGATTCCCAGCGGATTGAGCAGGTCTTCGAGAACCAACTTTACGCCCAGCAAGCTGGTGTTGACCTTCCCGAACGCGATGAAATATAGGCACACCGCCACATAGATAGCTATTGCGGCGTTTAGTAGCCAGACAACGGCCTGCTGAACGGTTTTCACTGCAAATCAAACCCCACGTTCATAATTTCAAGTCGCGGGCGACCCCGGTGGGTCGCCCTGAGAGCTTTGCTAAATCAAACGATTTCCATATTTTGCCATCCTGAGGGAGCTCTGGCGACCGAAGGATCAAAGTAGAACGTTCTTTAGATAGATTCTTCACTTCGCTACGCTTCGTTCAGAATGACAATGATGCGTGTCATCCTGAGGGAGGCCCTGCGACCGAAGGATCAAAGTAGAATAAAACATTCTTTCGATAGATTCTTCGCAGAGTTTACCCTGAACCCTGTGAAGAGTTCAGAATGACAATATTGCGAACGTGATGGATTATGCAAAGGTCTCCTTCATAAAAAGGGCGACCAAGCGAATCGCCCCTGCAATTTCATAAACGCAGAAGTATAGCAGTTCCAGCCAGACAGGATTAACCGCCATTTTTTTTGCAAAAAACAATACCTGAGTAATTTAGTATGACTTTAGTCTTTGATGTTGTAAACTTAGATATGTATGTTAGAAGAAACAGTGTGGTGTTTCTCCAAATAACCGTGATTAATTAACCTTTACGAAGGAGTGTCGTTACCAATGGACAGAAACCAGATAGAGACAGCGTTGGATGAAATACGCCCGGCTTTGATGGCCGATGGCGGCAACGTGGAGTTTGTGGATGTGAATGACGAAGGCGACGTGCTTGTGCGTCTGCAAGGCGCCTGCGGCTCGTGTCCCTCCGCCACGATGACGCTTAAGATGGGAATTGAGAGAGTCCTTAAAGAGAGGGTTCCCGCCGTCCGAAGCGTTCAGGCGATAATGTGACATGCCTACACAGGAAGCCATTTTAGCGACCCTTAAATCCGTCCGTTACCCCGGTTTTTCCAAAGACATAGTCTCGCTTGGGGCTGTGGAAAAGATCGAGGCGGACGGTGGCCTGATAACCGTCTCTTTGAAAAAAATCTCTGCGGAGGGCGACGTTATAGACCGCCTCTGCGCGGATATAAAAACCGCCGTAGGCAAGGTATCCGGCGTGTCTGAAGTGGAAGTGGTTTTGGGTGGCGACAGCGTCGGCCATAAACACGATCACGCTCATGACCACGCTCACGGCCAGGGTCAGGGCGCATCGCCGTTTGTTCGCCGGAAAATGGATGGCGTCCAAAACATCATTCCTGTCGTCTCCGGCAAGGGAGGCGTTGGCAAGTCCACCGTCGCGGTGAACCTCGCCTATACCCTGAGCCAGTTGGGGAACAAGGTGGGACTGCTTGATCTGGACATATTCGGCCCATCCGTCCACAAGATGCTCAACGCCAGGACGCCATTGGCCGTCGCTGGCAACCAGATAATCCCGCACGAAAAAGACGGGCTTAAAATAATTTCCATCGGCATGGCGATAGACGACGAAGAGGCGCTTGTCATCCGTGGCCCGATGGTGATGAAACTCGTCAACCAGCTTCTTAACCAGGTCAGCTGGGGCGAGTTGGATTATCTCGTGGTGGACATGCCCCCGGGAACGGGCGACATACCGCTATCCCTCGTGCAACAACTGGATGTTACCGGCGCAGTGGTGGTAACAACCCCGCAGGATATATCGTTGATAGACGTGCGCCGGGCCGTCTCCATGTTCAAACAGACGCAGACCCACATTTTGGGCATTGTCGAGAACATGAGCCATTACGTCTGCCAAAAATGCGGCGACGTGGCCCACATATTCGGCAAAGGCGGCGGCGAGATGGAGGCGGCGCGGCTTGGCCTGCCGTTGATAGCCCAGATACCTCTCGTCAAATCAATCTGCGACGAGGCCGACCTGGGCAACCCAATTTTCGACCGGGAGAAGAACCCGGAGTTGGCCAAGGTGTTCGAAGCGTTGGCGAACCGTGTGAAGGCTCTGATTGCCGAGCAGACGGCTGTCGCCACGAAAGCGTAAGGAGTTATCCCGGATTCCGAAGTT
>JADGAO010000187.1:4973-6665 GCA_015231995.1 Nitrospinota bacterium
CCGAGCAGACGGCTGTCGCCACGAAAGCGTAAGGAGTTATCCCGGATTCCGAAGTTATTCTACTTCGATCCTTTGGTCGCAGGGCCTCCCTCAGGATGACACGCATCATTGTCATTCTGAGGCGAAGCCGAAGAATCTATCTAAAAGAATATTCTATTATACTTTGATCCTTACTTCGTTCAGGATGACATGGTCGCCAGGGCTCCCTCAGGATGACAAAAACATTGTCATTCTGAGCGAAGCGAAGAATCTATCAAATAGAATGTTCTGTTCTACTTTGATCCTTCGGTCGCTGAGGCTCCCTCAGGATGACAAAAAGAGGGCTCCCTCAGGATGACAAAAAGAGGACTCCCTCAGGATGACAGAAAGAGGGGTTCCTTCAGGATAACAACGGTCGCTACTTGTCATTCTGATCCCTTCACAACTTCCACTACCATCCTCACAAGCGCCGCGCCGTCGAACGGTTTTTCCAGTATGCGGCATCCATATTTGGCGCAGTAATCCTTCATACGCTGGTCTATCGCGCCGGTTGCGAAAATCAACCTCTTCATCATCTCCGGGCGGCGTTCGTTGATCCATGCGCCAAGGGCATAGCCGTCCGTCGACGGCATCTTTACGTCGGAGACGATCGCGTCGAAATCATGCTCTTCGAGAAGGGCGATGGCTTCCGCCACCGATGCGGCGCTTAACGCGAGAATCCCCTTTTGCGCCATGGCTGTGGAGGCCATTTTGCGTATCGGCTCTTCGTCGTCCACAAGCAGGGCTCGCAGGCTGTGAATTTTCTTGTCGTCAATGCCGTCGTGATCGCCGGAATCGAGGATATCCAGATTATGCGCGATGGGCAGGGCCACGGTGAACCTCACGCCGCCTTCGGCCATGTTCTCGCAGAAGATGCGCCCCCCATGATCCTTGACGATCCCGTAACTGACGAAAAGCCCAAGCCCCGTGCCTTCGCCCGACTCTTTGGTCGTGAAAAACGGGTCGAAAATCTTTTCCATGAAAGGCTCCGGTATGCGCGGGCCGTCGTTCTCTATGACCACGATGGATTCGCCCTCGTTTGACGATGTGCGCGCCACGATCCGCCCTCGCCCTCCGGCCCTGACAATCTCATGATGGGCGTTGACCACGATGTTGAGGAACACCTGCTGGAGTTGCGTGAAATTGCCGTTCACGGGCGGGATGTTTTTGGAGAGGTATTGCTCGGCCACGACGCCGTCCGTCTTCATGCGGTATCCATGCAGTTCGAAAACGCTCTGCACCACGCTGTTTAGGCTGATGGGCCTCAGCCCTTCCTGCGAGCGTCTGCTGAACTTGAGCAGGTTGCGCACTATCTCCACCACTCTTCTGCTCTGTTCTGCGATGACCCGCAACTCCTCGCGCATCTCCTCCGGCGCAGACGCGTTGCCATGCAACATCTGCGCGTATCCGAGGATGGACGTGAGGGGGTTGTTAAGCTCGTGCGCCACGCCGGAAACGAAGGTGCCGACCGTGGAAAGCTTCTCGGCCTGGATCAGCTGTTTCTCCAGCAGTAGCTTTTCGGAGATGTCCGTCTTGACCGCGATGAAATTGGCGGCTCCCCCACCCTCGCCGACAACGGGGGAAATGGTCATCTCCTCGTTGTAGTAATCCCCGTCTTTCTTCTTGTTCACAAGCCTTCCGCGCCATGTCTTGCCTCCCTTTACCGTATCCCAC
>JADGAO010000188.1 GCA_015231995.1 Nitrospinota bacterium
ATCCCGCGCTTGTAAGATTGCGGGGCCACTTTGGCGGTGTAGTTGGCGATGTCGAGGATCAGCCGCTCGTCAATCAAATGGTAATTGGCGATGACCGCGCCGGAGGCTTCGAAATCTCCCTTGACATAAAACCCGGTGAAATCGGTGTCCGTCCCGGCGATGTTGGCTATGGTCGCCCCGGCTCCATAAGCCGTGCCTATGCCCGGCACCTTGCCGGAGATTGGGTATAAGAAATAAGCGAAATCCTTGGCGAACTGGTCGCGCCTGCGTTCCATGCCGTAAAGGGTTCCGTCGTCCGCGCAGACTGCGGAAGGCGTCAAGAATAAACAGAGGATTAAAAAAGCGGGGGCGAGCTTGTTAAACACGGACGCTTTTACCGCTGTTTGCGGGATCATAACCCATCTCCTGTGTCGTGTAGCGAGATACGATCGTTATCCCCCCTCTTCAATCCTTATATGAAGAGGGGGCGCAACTGCCGGACGTTTTGGCTGGATATTACTTTCTGCAGGCGTCCTTAAAGTCGTTTTTACAGGCTGTGGCGTAATCGGCCTCGGCTTTTTTCATGTCGCCCATTATCTCGTTAACCTGAGCGCGTATGGCATACGCTTCGCCGAGTTTAGGGTCTATTTGAACGGCCTTGTTCACATCGGCCATGGCGTTGTCCACGTCGCCCATGTCCTTCTTGGCCTTGGCGCGGAGCGCGTATGACTTGGCCGATTTCGGGTCCGCCGCGATGGCCTTGCTGGAAAGGTCTATGACCTTGGCGTAGTCGGCGCTGCCATAGGCCCTGCGCGCCTCGTTGTATATCTTTTCCGCCTCGCCACCGGCCGGGACCGCCGCTGGAGCGGCCTTCTGCCCACCCCCGAATCCGGGCAACTCAAACGCTTCGGCCTTCAAAGCAGGCGCACAGAAAACGAGCGCTCCGCAAATGATCAGCGAGCGCGCGATTATGAGCGTATGCCTGTGGCCACTGGTAAAATTCATGTCAGTCACTTTGTCGAACCCTCCCCTAAATGATGAAACGCTTGACGCGGGGCGAAATGCGCCGGACTCCGGTGGTTATGAAAATCCCCGCGCCAGTCATTAAAGAACCATTAGAATTTAACCGCCCCGCGCCATACAGTCAACCAAAACAATATTGACTGATTGGGCGTGGGCTACAACAGCGGTCCCCCGGTCAACGCTGTTTTTTGTCGAGGCTCGCAAGCTTGCCGTTGACGATCTGTTTCGCCTTCTCGGCGTTCTTTCGGAGCGTATCGTCCGGCTTGGAGTTTGCGATTATCGCGTCGAGAGCATCGGAAGTTTCTTTCAACATTTGTCTGGACTTCATGGATTCGAACGGCTTGAAGCTTTTAACCGGTTTGCCGATATCCACTCCCGAAAGCTCTTCGACCTTTTTGCGGGCATCGGCGGGGGAAGGTTTGCCCTTTTCAGCTTGCGCCACCGGCTTTTCGCTTTTCGTCTCCTGTTTGGCGGCTTCCTTCGCCGGGGGTGTAGTCTCCGCCTTTTGAGCCTTGGGCGCAGGAGCTTCTTTGGTTTGCGGAGCCTGTTCTTTTGCGGCAAGGCGGGCGAGCGCCGCCGTATGCTTCTCCACAGTGGCGGCGATATTTTTGTTGGCCTTGACCAATCCGTCAATCGCGGTTTTCAGGGCCTCGTCTTCTTTTGCGGCGGCCACCGGGGGCTGGGCGACTATCTGAGGTTCGGATCGAAGCCCGATTCTTTTAGCGATGTTGGAATAAATGTCCGTGGCGATCATGGCAAGCACCGCCGCAAAAGGCGCCGCAAGGACGATGGTCAGGAAAAGTTTCTGGTATGAAAGGCCTTCGATGAGAGAAACGGAATTGACATCCTGCCCCATTCCGCCGACACGCAGGTCATCGTCGTTAAGCGGCAGGCGGGAGCGCGTTTTACCTTCACGGATTGGGTCTTGGTCGCTCATGGCATATAATACCGTTTGGTTCAACATAGCATAAGCCATGAGACGCAAAAAGTCACTACTTGGAATAATTATATTTTCGGCCATGTCGGCCCTTAGCGTCTATTACGCGCAGGGCGGCAAACCCGGCGAGACCAAAGCGATAGTCACCCGCGTGGTGGACGGCGACACGATCGTGGTCATGCTGAACGGAGCCAAAACCAAAGTCAGGCTTCAGGGGGTCAACACCCCGGAGAAAGACGGGCCGTACACAAAAGCCCAACCCATGAACCAAACCGCCACGCGCCGCACGAAGGAACTGGTGGAAAACAAGACCGTCACGCTTTTGTCCGGCGGGAGCGACGAGACGGATAAATACGGCAGACTGCTTGCGTATGTGGTGTTGGAGGACGGGAGGGTGTTAAACGAGATACTCATCAAGGAAGGGCTTGCGGAGGTCTATCGCAAGTTTCATTATTCGGAGAAAGGCCGTTACCTAATATTGGAGGCGGAGGCCAAAGCGACATGCAAAGGGGTTTGGAAGCGCAAAGAGCCATCGTGCAAACGGTGGGGGTGATTTGTATCTAAACATGCGATTGCCGTCAGAGTCCAAAAAGCGCGAATTTTTAGTGGCGTTCAACTTGTTGTCATTCTGAACGTAATGTCATTCTGAGCGAAGCGAAGAATCTATCTAAAAGAATATTCTGTTATACTTTGATCCTTCGGTCGCAGAGCCTCCCTCAGGATGACAAAAAGCGGACTCCCTCAGGGTGACAAAAAGCGGACTCCCTCAGGATGACAAAACATCGTCATTCTGAGCGCCAGCGAAGAATCCATCAGCGGATAAACACTCACTCCCCCTTTGCCTTTCGCGCGATATAAGCCTCGAAAGTCTCCTTTTTATAATGCCCTTCGGTGACGTATTTCACCATCTCCAGAAAATCTGGCGTCTCGAAAAAGCCGCGTATGGTCGCCAACGCCTTGCCGTCTTGCGCCACGAACACCACCGTCGGGGTCAAGTTTACGCCGTGCTTTATCGTAAGCTCCCTTTGCGAAACCCTGGCTCCAAGATGGT
Organism: Nitrospinota bacterium; assembly: GCA_015231995.1. Classification (GTDB taxonomy): domain Bacteria; phylum Nitrospinota_A; class UBA7883; order UBA7883; family JACRLM01; genus JADGAO01. The sequence continues at coordinate 2,991 of JADGAO010000188.1, forward strand.
CTATCGGCTCGTCGCTGTTGGTTTTTACCCTGACCCAGTCGAGCGTTGATATCTCCTTGACCACAGCCGGGTCTTTGAGCGGCCCGCTATCGAGCTTTCTGCAGAAGGAGCATCCGGGCTTGAAAAAATAGAGCGCGGTTATTTTGCCGTCCGTCCCTTCCGTGGCCAGGGCCAGTCCAGGCGCCAGCGCGAAAACGATGATGGCGAACAGCGCGGTTTTAAGCGTCAATCGTGTCATTTGTTTTTCCCATGTTGAAGGGTGAAAATACTCACTCCGCCGAGCGTTAATCAGAGTTTATCATTCTGAACCCTCACGGGGTTCAGTGTAAACTCTGCATTGTCATTCTGAGCGCGCAATATTGTCATTCTGAGCCCTTCACAGGGTTCAGGGTAAACTCTGCGAAGAATCTATCAAGAGAATATTCTATTCTACTTTGATCCTTCGCTTCGCTCAGGATGACAAAAAGCGGACCCTTCAGGATGACAAGACATTGTCATTCTGAGCGCCAGCGAAGAATCTATCAGAAAGAATATTCAATTAGACTTTTATCCTTCAGTCGAGGACTCCTTCAGGATGACAACTTTGATCCTTCGCTTCGCTCAGGATGACAAAAAGCGGGCTCCTTCAGGATGACAAGACATTGTCATTCTGAGCAACGCGAAGAATCTATCAGAAAGAATATTCAATTAGAGTTTGATCCTTCAGTCGAGGACTCCTTCAGGATGACAACTTTGATCCACTGCTTTTCCTGAATCCAAATCTATTAGCTGGAATCTAAACGTAAATCCGGTTGTAATTTAGCGGGGCTTTCCATGCTTGTTTCTATTGACCGACTTTTTCCGAGGGGTCTGTGAATCAGCTTAACGCGGTATTGAGACCTTGCTTTGCAATATCGCCAATCCTCTTTTCGTCTTTCTTTCTCTTTTTCACAGCTACATCCGCCTTCGCATCCGATCCGCAATCCACCGGCATGTTCCAACCACATTTCGGGAACCTGCAGGAAGAGCTTGCCACGGCGACTGCCAACAACAAACGTCTGGTCGTATATTTCTGGCAGGAGAACTGCCCATATTGCGACCAGATCGAGAAAGAGGTTTTCTCGCTGTCGAAAGTCAAAACGCAGGTCGGCGAGCGGTTTTCCGCTATTGATGTGAACATATTCGGCGCGGTGGAAATAACCGGATTCAACGGCGTGAAGACGAACGAGAAAGGTTTTTCCAACAGCCTGAAGGTTTCATACACGCCGACGGTTGTTTTTTTCGAGAAAGACGGTTCGGAGGCTTTCCGCCTGCCGGGGTTCTGGCGGGAGCCGCATTTTCTGGCGGCCGTCAGCTACGTTGGCGACGGGGAATACAAAAAGACATCTTTTCAGGATTTTTTAAGGTATAAATGGTTCAACCCGGAAAATAAAAAGGAGGGAGGCGAATGACTAATAAGGCTTTTGCTACGGCATTGACGCTGGCCGCTGTGGCCTTCATGGCCTTCTCGCCCGGCGTTTGGGCGCAGGAGAAAAAGGAAGAAAAGAAAGAGGCGAAACTCGGCGTCGAAGCGTTGAAAATGAGCGACGCGGAGCTTTTCCCCGATATCAACAAACCAGCCCAGAAATGGGCGGAGCCTGCCGGTTATAAAGGCTCGAAGGAGAACGGGGCCAAAATTTTCTCCGACATGCAGCAGGGCAACTGCGCGGCGTGTCATTGCGCCGACGGGGTGAAAGGTTGCGGCAACATCGGCCCGTCGCTCATCAAGTATAAAAAGGAGCTTGGGGAGCAAAGGACGCGCGACTGGTTGTTCCAGAAAATAGCCGACGCGCGGATTGACAATCCCGACACGCTCATGCCGCCGACGCTTTCCACTAACACGCTCAAAATCGAGGAAGCGGTGGATGTAGTGGAGTTCCTGGAGTCGTTGAAATAGCAATTTCACCTGTTTTTGGAAAGGGTGCGAGATGGAGTCTTTGAACAGAAGGGATTTTATAAAGGTCGCCGGGCTTGCCGGGGCGGCTGTGGCGCTCGGCGGGCGCGGGCTGGCTTTCGCCGACGAAGCGGCGGAGCAGAAAGCCAAAGCCGACGCGGCGATCAAGGAGATCACCGGCGGCAAGGAAGCGGCCAAAGGGTCGCTGACGCTTGTTGCGCCGGACATCGCGGAGAACGGCGCGGTGGTGCCCGTTTCCATAGAACCCAAAGGGTTCACCCCGTCGCGGGTGGCGCTCATCGTGGACGACAACCCCGTGCCGTTGATCATGGAAGCGAAGATTTCCGGGAAATACGCCGGTGACGGGGCCATATCCACAAGGATACGGATGCGGAAAACCTCCACCGTGCGCGCATACGCTTACGACGCCAAGGGCGCCTTGCATGGCGATTCGAAAACGATAAAAGTCACCATCGGCGGTTGCGGCTAAACATAAAATCTCAAAAGAGGGAAAAATGTCGGATTTAGGCAAAGCGATCATCCGCGTACCGAAAATCACAAAGGGCGCGGTTGCGACGATTCAGTCGTTGATAAAACATCCCAACGACACCGGGCTTATCAAAGACGAGAAGACGGGGCAGATTATACCCGCGTTTTTCATACAGAGCATGAAGGTGGAGTTCGAAGGGGAGGCCGTTTACGAGATGAAGCTTGCGGCCTCCGTGAGCAAAGACCCGTACTTCGCATACAGCCTCAAGACGGACAAGCCCGGCAAGCTGAAGATGACGTGGACGGACAACAAGGGCGCGGTATACGAGCAGACGGCGGACATAAATCCAGCGTAAAAATAGGAGGCGCATGATGAGACGATCGGCCATGGCTGTTTTCGCTGTGTTTTTCGCGGTGTTTGCGGGGTCAGCTCTCGCGCAGGAGGCTGGCGTGACCAGCGCCCCGTCGGATAAAGACCTTGCGCTGTACAGAACGGGGATCAACCCCGCCGATACGGATGTTGACGCTGGCGAGGAGTTTTTCAATAAAACGCAGGGAGAGAAAAATACGTCCTGCGCCGCCTGCCATGGCGGGGCGGCTCCGTCGAAGAGCTTGAAAGGCTCTGCGGTGATGTTCCCGAAATGGTCCGGCTCCGCCAAAAAGGTTGTCTCCATAGAAGACCAGATCAACATGTGCCTCGGCATGATGGGCGCGGAGAAGCTGGAGATGAAGTCGCCGCTGATGAACGGGGCGTCTCTATATGTCCGGTCGTTGTCGCTTGGGATGAACATCAACGTCAAGACGGACGGCGACGCCAAAGAGACGTTCGACTTTGGCCGCAAGGTGTTCGCCACGAGGCGCGGGGCGCGTAACCTCTCCTGCGCCAATTGCCACGAGGACCTTGTGGGGACGACGCTCCGTATGCAACCGTTGAAAAAAATCGGCGCGGCGGCGGCGCACTGGCCCGCGTACCGGATGATGAGCGGACAGACCACATCCCTGCAACAGAGGTTCGTGCAGTGCATGAGCAACGCAAGGCTCAAGCCGTTTCCTCTTGGCGATTACAGGATGACGGCGCTGGAGCTTTACGTAACTTCGCTGGCCAACGGCCAACCGCTGGCGACGCCAGGCTGGGTGAGATGATGGAATTTCCCCCTCCTTAGCAAGGAGGCCATTCATAATAAGTCGTTGCCAATGATCCTGCTCCCTCTCCCGCGCAACGTCGCGGGAGAGGGTCGGGGTGAGGGAAACAAACAGTGT
>JADGAO010000189.1:0-5176 GCA_015231995.1 Nitrospinota bacterium
GCTTGTTGAGTTGTCTAAAAATTCCAAATAAGCCCGCCACACAGTAGAGGGAAGGAAGAGACAGAAGGGGCTTGGTGTTTTGGGGAAATTCGTATAGCATAAAGGAAAAGAGGAAGCAAGGCTGGCAGGGCGAAAAACGTGTGTACGTTTTTCTATTAATACCCATGAGGGTGTGATACGGGCGGAGGGGATTGATGAAATACGTGGGAAGAACCTTGACCGAAGATGAGGCCGACAGGGTAAGGGCTCCTTTTTCAAGGAATGCGGGCGGCAAGTGGGACATAGAAAAGGCTACAGCGCGCATTAATGCCGGGGCGGATCGCCTCGAGGCTGATGGGAAAGCCATGGACTCTATACGCGAGGGTGTGAAAAAGCTTGGGCAATAAAAATCCGCGTGGCCCCGCCATTAAAAGCCCTACCGACGAGCAACTGAAGAATCTAATAGCCAGGCCAGTCCTTGCCTACATTGAAACCGTGGGGATTTCAAACCCTGACGATGTTGTGGTTGACTTAGGGATATTGGCTGAATGTTGTATTAGAATCGAAAAGACGTTGGACGGCGGATTTGATCCTAACGAAGAATGCAATAACTACAAACACGCGGCGGTTATTTGCTTTTGGCTTAGGAAACTCAAGCCATTCACAATCGGGAATGCCAGCACATCACATTTCTTAAGAGCCTATGTAAATGAGACGATAGCGTTTTTTGCGGCCTATATGTACCTTTACGATGGAAAGGATAACAGTGAGAGGCCAAGGATAACCCCACAGTTTCTAAAGGATTTCATGGTGGCGCTTCGTTACCATTCTTATAGTCCTCACGCTCTTGTCCAAGTTTTTGAAGCATTGTCCATAAAGACAGGAATTCCAGAGGAAAATTAGGGGATTAAATAGGGAGCGCAATGTGGTACATCCGGCTGTTGACCACCTGAAGATATCAGTCTACTTGAAACCCGACCCGCCGCCCGCTACCCTGTAACCTTCCCGTGTGCATCCCTCAACAGGAGCAACGCCCAATGATACGCAGATTCCGTTTTGACGAATGAGATCCTCCATTTAACGTAGGCGCGGTAATCCGCCTTGTCCACAAACACGATTGATTCTATCGGGTCATCGTGCAACGGATGCGACAGGCGCACACGTTCCATTTCCAGCCGCGCCTGCTCCGCCCTGATCTGGGCTTTCTCTCACCCCGGCCCTTTCAGGGCCGACCCTCTCCCGCAAGGGGCGAGGGTGATCTAGATATGTTAGTTAGCGCCAGTTACGCAAAAGTCTTGTCAGCCACAGGCGATTGTTGCCCCAAAACCAACTTTTTTCCATTTTCGTATTTTTTTCGTTTACTTTCGCTTTTTTCTCGTTATAATTGGGTAACGATATTCGATTCGTTACTAAAGGAGGCAACATGGCCAGGGATACTGACGAGCGAGGTAAAGCGCTTTCAAACGCGCTGTCACAGATAGAAAAACAGTTCGGCAAAGGCTCTATCATGCGTCTGGGGGACAACCCTCTCAACGTCGAGCCGGTCGAGGTCATATCCACTGGTTCCCTATCTATAGACTCCGCGCTGGGTATCGGCGGGTTCCCCCGTGGCCGGGTGGTGGAGGTGTATGGGCCGGAATCGTCGGGCAAAACCACGTTGACCCTGCATGTTGTGGCGTCGGCTCAACGAAATGGCGGCAACGCCGCGTTTGTGGACGCCGAACACGCTTTCGACCCAAATTACGCCCGTAACGTGGGTGTGGATATAGACAACCTTCTCGTCTCCCAGCCAGACAACGGCGAGCAGGCGTTGGAAATAACCGAAACGTTGATTCGCTCCGGCGCGGTGGACGTTATCGTTATAGACTCCGTGGCGGCGCTTGTCCCCAAATCGGAACTGGAAGGGGACATGGGCGACGCGCAGATGGGCCTGCAAGCCCGCCTCATGAGCCAGGCATTGCGGAAGCTGACCGCCATCGTCTCCAAATCCAAGACCTGCATCATATTTATCAATCAGATACGGCAGAAAATAGGCGTGACTTTCGGCAACCCGGAAACCACTACCGGTGGCAACGCCTTAAAGTTCTACGCCTCCATGCGGGTGGACATACGCCGCATGACCACCATCAAGGAGAATAACGACTCCATCGGCAACCGCGTAAAAGTCAAAGTGGTCAAAAACAAAATGGCGCCCCCATTCCGCGAGGCGGAGGTTGACATGGTTTTCGGCGAGGGGATATCCCGTGAGGGCGATCTTGTTGACCTGGGCGTCATTCACGGTTTCGTGCAAAAATCCGGCGCGTGGTTTTCGTATGGGACAGAGCGTATTGGGCAAGGCCGGGAGAACTCGAAGAAGTTCCTGCGCGATTATCCCGAAACGGCGCTGGAGTTGGAGACTAAACTACGAGAGAAACTTGGACTTCCCGCCCCCGTCGAGCGGGAGAAGGCAGTCGCCGCGAAATAGCGGAGCAAAGTGAAAGCGCCGGGGGGGGGTAAACCCCCTCGCAACTGCGTTGCGGTCCCCCTTAGTAAGGAGAGCTTTGCGTAATCCGTCACGTTCGCAATATTGTCATTCTGAGCGCCAGCGAAGAATCTGTTCTTATTTGATCCTTCGGTCGCCAGGGCTCCCTCAGGATGACAAAATGTGGAAACCGGTTGGTTGTGCAAAGGTCTCCTTATCAGGGGGCCGGGTAAAAGGATAATGGCCTTCGTCCTCCTTTTCTCCGTCTTCGTCATCGCCACCTGCGGGCTTGTGTACGAGCTTATCGCAGGCGCGCTGGCCAGTTACCTGCTGGGCGATTCGGTAACGCAGTTCTCCACAGTCATCGGCGTCTATCTGTTTTCAATGGGCGTAGGCTCATATCTTTCGCGCCACATCCACAGCAACGTGACCGCCGTTTTCGTGGAGGTGGAGATAATCATCGGCGTCGTTGGCGGCTGTTCGGCGGCGATCATGTTTCTGATGTTCGAATCGGTAGCGTCGTTCCGCGTCGTGCTCTACTCGCTGGTATTCATAACCGGGGCGTTGGTGGGGCTGGAAATACCGCTCGTCATGCGGATTCTCAAAAGCAGGTTCGAATTTAAAGACCTCATCTCCAAAGTCTTCACGTTCGACTACGTCGGCGCGCTGGCGGCTTCCATCCTTTTTCCGTTGGCGCTGGCCCCGACGCTTGGGCTTGTCAGAACTGGTTTCCTTTTCGGGATGATGAATGTGGCAGTGGGGTTGTGGACGCTTCACCTGTTCCGCAGGGAAGTTGCTTGGGCATGGCCGCTGAGGTCTATCGCAATGATGGCGATGGCGGGACTTGCGCTGGGATTTTATTTTTCCGGCGAGATACTTTCGTTCGCCGAGGCGTCAAGTTATCCCGAAAAAGTCATCTATTCTAAAACGTCCCAGTACCAGCGGATGACGATAACAAGAGGCGGCGACGATGTGCGGCTGTATCTCAACGGCAACCTTCAGTTCAGCTCCCGCGACGAATACAGGTATCACGAAGCCCTCGTCCATCCGGGATTGCAGGCCGTTGACGCGCCGCGCAAGGTTCTCATACTCGGCGGAGGCGACGGGCTTGCCGCCCGTGAGATACTGCGCAACCAGACGGTCGAGTCGGTAACGCTCGTGGATTTGGACCCAGAGATGACGGAGCTTTTCACCGATAGCCGGATATTGACTGCGCTCAACGCGGACTCCCTGAAATCGTCTAAAACGCGAGTTGTGAACGCTGATGCGTTTGTATGGCTCAAGGAAAACCGCGACAAGTTCGATTTCATCGTCGTTGATTTTCCCGATCCGTCCAACTTTTCGCTTGGCAAACTTTACACCAACACGTTTTACAGGCTCGTCCATTCCGCGCTTGCCGATGACGGCGTTGCTGTGATCCAGTCCACCTCCCCGCTGGTGGCGCGAAAGTCGTTCTGGTGCATCAACAAAACGCTCAAATCCGTGGGTTTTAACACGATTCCATATCACGCCTTCGTGCCGTCGTTTGGCGAGTGGGGATTCATCATCGCGGCTAAAAGGCCGGTCAGGTTGCCGATCAGTTACCCCCCTACCCTTCGGTTCGTAAACGAAGCGACCATGCAGAGTATGCTTCAATTCCCGCGCGATATGGCGCAGGTGGAGACGGAAATACAAAAACTGAACAACCAGATACTGGTCCGCTATTTCGAGGAGGAATGGTCTGAATACAGACGATGACCCGGAGAAGCCGAAAGGAATTTCCAGGCGGACTTTGTTGCTGGGGGGGCTGGCGACAGCGGGCCTGTGCGCCGGAGCTGGCGCTTTCGGGTTTCTGCGAAACAGAAAGCCTCAATCAATCCCCGGCTCGATGGAAGGAGCGAACATAAAGCTTGGCCATATCGCCCGCGATGGCGGAGTTCCGGCAGTGTCGTCGGAATCGAAGACGGGTATCGTCATCGTCGGCGGCGGCGTGGCTGGGCTGTGTGCCGGATGGGAATTGAAACGCAGAGGATACGGCGATTTTATTTTGCTGGAGATGGAACGGTCTGCTGGCGGCAATTGCATTAGCGGACGCAACGGCGTCTCCGCATATCCGTGGGGCGCGCATTATGTGCCACTGCCAGGGCCGGAGGCGGTTTTCACGCGGGAGCTTTTCGAGGAGCTTGGCGTGATAACGGGATATGACGGCTCGGGGCTTCCCATTTACAACGAATATCACCTCTGCTCGTTCCCGCAGGAGCGGCTTCTTTTAAACGGGCAATGGCAGGAAGGTTTAATACCCAACTATGGCGCGTCAAAAGAAGATATCGGGGAGTTCGACAGTTTTTTTTCCGCAATGGATGAGTTCAAACGCGCACGAGGCGCGGACGGAAAACGAGCTTTTGTGATCCCAGTTGACGAGAGTTCGAGGGACGAGCGATTTCTGCGGTATGACGATATAAGCATGGTGAAGTACATGGAAGACAATGGCTGGAAATCCAAACGTCTTCTCTGGCACGTTGATTACTGTTGCCGGGACGATTACGGAGACGGGATGGGCGAGATATCCGCCTGGGCGGGGATACATTATTTCGCGGCGAGAAACGGCGAAGCGGCCAACGCGGAGGCCTCCTCCGTGCTGACGTGGCCGGAGGGGAACGGCTGGATTACATCTAAACTGGTCGAAAGGTTTAAAAATGCGGTGAGAACGAATGCTGTTGCGACAAACGTCGAGCATGGTAGTTCCGGCGCGGTTGT
>JADGAO010000189.1:5274-6635 GCA_015231995.1 Nitrospinota bacterium
TAGGCGATAAAAACGTTGTGCGAAGGTTGATGCTGGAGAGCGCCCGCCTGATGAACGTCACAATAGTCACGGACGTGTTCCACTCTTTCAACCCGCACGGCGTAAGCGGCGTTGTGGTGATAGCCGAGTCGCACGCGGCGATACACACATGGCCGGAGCGCGGAATAGCTTCCGTTGACATATTCAGTTGTGGCGCTAACATTAATCCCTCCGCCGCGCTCGATTTTTTAAAGATAGAGTTTGGGGCCGGGCGGAAGTCGGTGATGGTGATAAGGCGCGGCCTGCCGGAAGGCGCGGCGGCGGAGCATGTTGTAACAAAGGAGTAAGCGAGAATGAGTTCTGCGGGCGGATCGGTAAAAGTCATAATAATCGCGCTATTCGCCAACCTGGGCATCGCGCTGTCAAAGCTTGTCGGAGCCATCATTTCGGGTAGCGCATCGTTGCTGGCGGAGGCCATCCACAGCTTTGTGGACTGCACGAACCAGGCTCTCCTTCTCGTCGGCAACAAAGCCGCGTCAAAAGCTCCATCAATCAAACATCCACTCGGATACGGGCGCGAGGCATTTTTCTGGTCGTTCATCGTGGCGATACTGCTCTTCTCGCTCGGCGGCGTCTTCTCCGTTTACGAGGGCATACACAAGCTATCATCGCATGAGCCGATGGAGTCGCCGCTATTGGTAGTCATCATCCTGCTTATCGCCATCGGGCTGGAGTCCTATTCATTCAAAGCGTGCATCAATGAAGTTAAGCATAAAAACCGGTTCGGCTCGTTATGGGCGTGGTTCAAAAAAACCACGGAGGCGGAACTGCTGGTGATATTCACCGAAGACCTCGCGGCCCTGCTTGGCCTTATTTTCGCTCTTGTCTGTGTGAGCGTCGCATGGGCGACAGGTAACCCGCTGTGGGACGCAATCGGCTCGATAATGGTTGGAGTCCTGCTGGTTAGCGTCGCGTTATTGTTGAGCGTGGAGATAAAGTCGCTCATCATCGGCGAGGCTCCTTCCATTGACCTGCGGCCTGCGGTGGAATCCATCGTCAGCGAGAAGATACCGGGCGGCAGGGTGTTGGCGCTTCTGGCTCTGCAGACCGGGGCTTCGGAGATCATGCTCAGCTACAAGATAACACCGGGTAGCATGACGAACGTCAAAAGCCTTATTGATGCGATCAACGAGGTGGAGGCGGAGGTGAAAAGCCGTTTCCCTGAAGTGAAATGGCAGTTCGTGGAGCCGGATAACCATGAGTGAACCGTTTTTCACATCCCCGAAGTTTGGAGACTTTGCGTAAGTCAACGATTTCCATATTTTGTCATCCTGAGGGAGCCTAGCGACCGAAGGATCAAAGTAAAACAAATTATTCTTTAG
>JADGAO010000018.1 GCA_015231995.1 Nitrospinota bacterium
CCTGTGGAACTGGGAACGGAGGTGTTCGGCGTCCTCAACCTTAACGGGAACGCGAACGGGTTTTTCGACCGGCTGGATTTGAACCGCGTCCGGCTTGTCTGCGAAACGCTGGCAGGTTCGCTGGGCAACCATATGCGTCACGAACAGATGAATAAACTGGCCATCACCGACGGGTTGACCAAACTGTTCAACCATCGTTATTTCCAGGAACGCCTCGCCCAGGAATTCGAAAGGGCAAAACGTTTCTCTCAGGACCTGTCGTTGATCCTGATGGATATAGATTTTTTCAAGCGCGTCAACGACACCTACGGCCATCCGGTCGGCGACGCCATACTCAAGGCCGTCGCGACGCGGATTTCCGCCCATCTGCGAAAGATAGACCTGACCGCCCGTTACGGAGGAGAGGAGTTCGCCATACTCCTGCCGCAGACCAATGTCGAGATGGCCCTGGCGGTGGCCGAGAGAATACGCGAGGACATGGCCGCCAAACCTGTCGAGACGGACAAGGGAGACCTGACCGTCACCATCTCGCTCGGCGTGTGCGACACTTCGGTAAACGGGGTGACGGGGGGCGCGGACTTAGTGAAAAAGGCCGATGAGGCTCTTTACGCCGCGAAAAAAGATGGCCGCAACAGGGTGAAAAGCGCGATATAACCGATGGCCGTTGTAAACCTTTTGCTCTCGTTCGCCGCAAGCTATCTGCTCGGCTCCATCCCCACGGCGCTCATCGCAGGTAAAATAATCGGCGGGATAGACATCCGCAAACATGGTAGCGGCAACGCCGGGGCCACCAACGTCTATCGCCTGTTCGGGATCAAACCGTATCTGGCCGTGCTTGGCATTGACATGCTCAAGGGTTTTATCGCGGTGGCAGTTGTGGCGGATTTCGGAGCGGGGACGCTGTCAATCGAGCGGACGGGGCTTTACTGCGGCCTGCTGGCGGTGGCCGGGCATATATGGACGGTGTTCGCCGGGTTCAAGGGCGGCAAAGGCGTGGCGACGGCGGGCGGGGTGTTTCTCGGCCTCAACGCGCCGGTTGCGGTCTCGGCGGTTGCGGTTTACCTGCTCGTCACGCTCACGACAAAATATGTATCGCTAGGCTCGATGATTGCGGCATGTTCGGCCCCCATATTTTTAATCGTGGACGCGGCGGTGTTCGGGAGGCCTGTCCCAGGCGAGTTGATAGCGGCGGCTGTCGGGCTGGCCGGCCTTATCGTTTACACCCACAGGGAGAACATAGGGAGGTTGATGAAGGGGAAAGAGCGCAAAACGGATTTTCTCAAACGCGAAAAGAAATCCGAAGGGTGAGCGATTGCGCCGATAACAGATGACATTTGCTTAATTTGTTCTTTTGAACATCTTAAACACTTTCCTTTTTTGATTGTAGGGCCGTGCGCGTTGAAAAATCTGTTGAAAATCTTGACAGCCATTTGATAATCGTTTAGAGTATTCAGTTCTGGTGCGGGGTGGAGCAGTCCGGTAGCTCGTCGGGCTCATAACCCGAAGGTCAGAGGTTCAAATCCTCTCCCCGCTACCAAATCAAAATAAAATCCCATGTCAAATATTGAGCCGGTGAACGATTACGATACGACATGCTCATGTTTACAGCCCCTACCTCCCCTGGATATTCCGCCGGAGCGTTATTGCCTCACATTGAAGCAATATTTCCTCCTTGCCGGCCCATAAAATGTTATATTGAAATAATATATTTCTGTTTTGAATCCGTATCCAGAGGGTTTGTACGTTCCCCATCCCGTTTCCATCGGCGGGCAGGGCGCGCATAGGGTTTAATTATTTATTAAAGGCTCTCCGATATTCACTGGGTCGCGCTGTCGGCTCATGGCTGGGGTATTGCGTTACTAAATGAAACTACAGTGGAAGCTTGCGTTGATAGTCGCCTTTTCCACCGTCATCTCCATTGTCACAGTCACCTACATAGTCCGGTTCGGCCTGGTCGCAAACTACAAGGAAGAGGCGAAAAAGGACGCCCACCAGAAGGCCCTTCTCATCCGTCACGGCCTGTTGAGCGTAATGATGGAGACCAACGACTATAAAAAAATCGAACAGGCCATCCAAAACCTCAGCCACGACCAGAACTTCAAACTCAAGATGATCCGTAGCGAGCATGTTATCAAACAACACGGCATGCGCAGAAACGAGACGCCTGAAGACGAACATGAGAAACTCGCCCTTAAAAACGGCGCGGTGGTCGAGCTCTTCACGGAGGACTCGTACAAGATCATATATCCTTTCATCACGGACGAACGTTGCGGCGCCTGCCATGTCGGGCTGGACGATAAGCCGATCCCCGCCGGCGTCGTAAACGGCCTGGCTACGCTTACGTTCGATCAAACCCCCGCCAAGGCGCGGACAAGCAATCTCATCCACCAGATCACCGTCTCATTGGTCATCGTGATGACCATCGTCGGCTTTGTTTTGCTGGCGATGGCGCACAAAACCGTGATCAAACCCATAAAAGCCATAGCAAAAACCATCATCGGCTTTACCGAGGACGAATTCGACGTAAACCTGCCCGAATACAACACGACTGAAATAAATATCATGGCCGACGAGGTTCGGCGCACCGCCAATAAGCTTTCCGAAATGAAGACTCAACGGGAGAACGAGATTAACCTGGAACGCTCCAGAAGCGAGGAGATAAAAAAATTCGTCCTCTCCAAAGCCGGGGAGCTTGGCCTCTCCGGGGATGTGGAGCTGTCCCAGGTCATCACCAAGCTTTCGCGCGTGGTGGACGAAAGCGACAGGGCTTCCCAGATGGCGCGGTCGAGGGAATTCGTTCTCCAGGAAGAAAGCAGGCTGGAGATACCCAGCGACACGTCGCTTATCACGTCCATCTCGGTTTATCTGGCTTTTGTGACGGCGTCGGACATCTTTAAGCGCCGCTCGATGGAGCTTGTGCTCGAGGAAGCTTTGTCCAACGCGATCATCCACGGCAACCTGGATGTGCCATCCGACCTCAAGGAGCGGGACTTCGACAGTTTCAACGACCTCATCGCCGCAAGGTGTCTCCAGGAGCCTTACGCTTCCCGCAAGGTGCGGATATCCCATTCCGCCAACAGGAATTCTGCGGTGTTCGTTATAACTGACGAAGGGGGGGGGTTTGACTGGCGCAGGAGGATCGCCCAGGATTGCGACACGGACGCCGGACACGGACGAGGGCTATTATTGATGCAGGCGCTTGCCTCGGAGTTGAGCTTCAACGAGAAGGGCGATGAGGTCACCCTGACGTTCGACCTGGAAACCCCGGAACCGTACGGCGCAAAGACGGCTTAGCACTCGCCGTCCTCCTTCGCGCAAACCGCCACGGCCATCGCCTCGATAACCTCTTCCCACGACCCGATAACTTCCGTCCATCTGAATTTCACGCCGGGATGCTCGACGGATAGGCGGTTCGCCATCACGGGGAAGTCGTTTCCAGAGTGCCCTCCCGCCGCCAAAAAGACAGGGACGACTGTGATGTGTGTGGCTCCGGCTTTCGCAAGGCCATCCACGGCGGCGTATATATCCGGTTCCAGGTCTTTCAGAAACGAGACACGGACGGCTGTGTCCGGCAGTCGTTTTGCGATTTTTCCGGCCAGCAGGTCGAAAGGCTCCCGCCATTTCGCGTCCCTGCTACCATGGGCAAGGAGTACGATCCCGCGTAGTTTCACAATGTTACCCCACCGCCCTTATCCGCCGTTTGAACTCGCGCGTGGCCGACTCGATATCCCCCGATCCGAAAATGGCGGATACCACGCCTATTTTTCTCGCTCCCGCTCCAAGCACGCTGTCCAGATTTTCCAGAGTCACCCCTCCCATGACGGTGAACGGTATCGAAATGAGGCTCACCGCTTTTTTCACCTCGTTAAGCCCAATGGGTTTGGCGCCAGGTTTGGTGGGAGTGGGAAACAGCGGGCCTAGGTTGACATAAGTCGCGCCTTCGTCCTGCGCGATCAACGCCTCCTCGGCGGAATGCGATGAGCCCCCTATGATGGCGCCGGGGCCTAACAGCTCCCTGGCGGCGCGCACAGGCAAATCATCCGCCCCAAGATGCACGCCGTCGGCTTCTGCGGCCAGCGCTATGTCCAGCCTGTCGTTGACTATAAGAGCCATGCCGTGCCGCCTAGTCTCGATCCTGTACAAAACGGCGAGGTCGTAATAATCCCTCGTCGTAAGGTTTTTCTCCCTCAGTTGGACAATTTTAGCCCCGCCTCTTGCCAACTCAGCGATGACCTCCTCATCGCGCATCTCCCCCCAAAGACTCCTGCCAGTGACGGGGTATATGTCCACTTCCGAAAACCGTTCGTGACTGGTCATTGTTTTATAGCCGGATGACGCAAGATGCGGGCGAAGCTCACCCTCTCCATGGACGGAAGAGGATCGTTCTTAGGCTCCCTGACAAGGGGGCGGCGAACGATAGTGAGCGGGGGTTTCTTGAACTGACCCCCCCGGCCTTCGGCCACCCCCCTTATCAGGGGGGCAAGAGATCGGCCTTCGGCCACCCTCTCTCGCAAGGGGCGAGGGAACTGTTGCGTCATCATCCTCCTCCCATCATCACGAGGAACTCCACCCTGTCCCCTTCTTTGGGTTGTGTGGACGCAAGGTCGGCCTTGTGGATCACCTCTTCGTTGAGCAGGGCCGCGACCGGCCCCTTTATCCCAAGCCGCAGAAGGATGTCCGCGAGAGTCTCCTTCTCATCCACGCTGAGGGGGGTTCCGTTAAGGATGATGTTCATTAATCCCGTCCAGAATAGATTCCGAAAATCCGTTCATAACGCTGTTCTCCCTCGCTTCGCCGGGGTCGCTACGGGCTTCACGCCTTTTGTCCCCCCTTAGCAAGGGGGACCGGCGCGTAGCGCCGAGGGGGTTTAATTCATCTTATTATCGCCTTGTTATTTTCAAAATGTCGCCAGAATAAATTAAACCTCCCCCGCCGCAAAGCGGCGCCCCCTCCTTGCTAAGGAGGGGGCAAGATAATGTTCATCGGTAAACAGCCGGCCCGAACCTGGGATCCCAATCCTTCCAGACGCCTTCGAGTCCAAGCTCTTTTATGGATCGCGCAACTTCTTCCGGCTCCCGCTCGTCCACAACGGGGAACTGCTCCCCCGCCGTATCTTCGGAACCGATTGATGAATATGCGCCGGGGCTTGTCTTCGATCCGGCGCTGGCGTGGTTTATCCCCACGCCAAAAAGCGAGTCGCGCAGAGACGGCGATTCCCGAGTGGAGAGTGTCAGCGTTATGTCCGGGTTGGCCAGCCGGGTGGCGGTGATAAGCCGGAAAAGCTCCACGTCGGAGACATGACGTTCGGGAGCGTATCCTTCGGGCGTGTGATGGAGCCTAGGGAAACTCACCGAGACGCTGGTCTGCCAATATGTCTTCTGAATAAACCGCACATGCGCGTACAAAGCCAGAGCCTCGCGCCGGTAATCTCCCAGCCCCAGCAAAAAACCAAGCCCGATGTTGCGTATCCCGGCTTTTGCGGCGCGTTCGGCAGTGGCGAGACGCCAATCGAAATTGCGTTTCGGCCCGCCGGGATGAACCTGTTTGTAAATCGCCCGGTCATAGGTTTCCTGATAAACGGTCACGCCGTCCAGCCCGGCCTCGCCAAGCCTTGCGTACTGTTCCAAAGAAAGCGGCGCAACCTCTATCCCTACATACGAAAAGCCCATACCCTTGAGCCGTCGCACGCTATCTTCTATCAGCGCAACCGGCGTGGATTTGCCATCCTCCCCCGCCACGAGCAGTACGCTGGCGTATCCTTCGGAGCGCAGTATCGCCCCCTCACGCTCCACCTCGTCGAGGGTAAGAGTCCTTCGCCGTATGTCCATTGACGCGTTGAACCCGCAATAGAGACATGCGTTGACGCAGGCGTTGGAAAGGTACAAAGGTTTGTAGAGGTTGACCACGCGACCGAACCTTTGGGCGGTAAGCTCCCGCGCCGCGTTTTTTATCTGGTCTGCGAATGCGTCCGCCGATGGGGAGAGAAGCGCGGTGAACCCGTCGAGGTTGACGGAAATATTTTTTAGTGCGCCTTCGACGTCATCCGGCGTGGCGCGGTTTATCTTTTCCACGGCGGAGTCAATGGCGGAGTCCAGCCCGGTCAACGTGTCGGCGAAAGAAACCTTGCTCATGTGTGAGCCTTCAAAAAGGAAGCCCGGAAAGAGGGCTGGACGCTTCCGCATGGGCCAATGGTTTGCCAAGCCCCGCAAGATACGCCTCCCTGCCCGCCTCCACGCCTTTGCGGAACGCGCGCGCCATCGCCGACGGGTCGCCCGCCACAGCGATAGCCGTGTTTACAAGCACGGCGTCCGCGCCCATCTCCATGGCCTCCGCCGCGTGTGACGGGGCGCCAAGCCCTGCGTCCACCACAACGGGAACGCCAGCCATCTCGATGATGATGGAGATGTTCTCCCTCGTTTTTATCCCACGATTGCTACCGATAGGGGAGCCAAGCGGCATCACCGTCGCCGTCCCGATATCCTCCAGCCGTTTGGCAAGAATAGGGTCGGCGTTGATATATGGAAGCACGATGAAACCTTCTTTCACCAGTATCTCCGCCGCTTTGAGTGTCTCCACCGGATCGGGAAGAAGATAGCGCGGCTCCGGCGTGACCTCCAGTTTCACCCAGTCCGATATCCCGGCAGAACGGGCGAGACGCGCCAAGCGCACAGCCTCCTCCGCATTCCTTGCGCCTGATGTGTTCGGCAGGATGAGATATTTTTTGGGATCGACATGCGACAGTATGTTGTCGCGTGGGTTGGTGATGTCCACCCGGCGCAGGGCCACGGTGACAATCTGCGCCCCGGAAGCCTCCAACGCCTCCGCCATCGCCTCGCCGGAACGGAACTTGCCCGTACCCATCAAAAGGCGCGATGTGAACTTCCTGCCCGCTATTACAAGGCCGTCGTCGTTTTGAATCATGAATTACTGCGATTTAAAGCTATTCTTCAATGATACCACACGGCGGATGACTTTCAGGCTACCTGCCGATAGGCTATAATTACACGTTTCGCCTAACCCTATTTTGGTGGCTTTATTTTCCATGTATGTCGCAGACCTTGTCCCGGCTCTTGAAAGGCTTTTGAGCCTCACGGGGTTTTCTGCGCTTACGCTGGGCAACGCCGTTATGATAATGGCGGCATTAGCGGTTATGCATGTTGCCTTCCACAGGGAGGTCGAGCCGCTTTTGTTGATCCCCCTCTGTTTCGGGTGTCTGCTGGCGAACCTGCCGTTTACCATGATGGGTTCTGCGGACGAAGGCGGGATTCTATATTTCTTCTACGAAGGAATAAGGCACGAGATATGGCCTCCACTTATCTTTTTGGGTTTGGGGGCGCTCATGGATTTCGGGCCGTTATTGGCCAATCCATCCGCATTCCTGCTTGGCGCGGTGGCGCAGGTTGGGGTGTTTGTCACAATGGTTCTGGCGTCCATGTCGGGATTCACCCTGCGGGAGTCTGCGGCCATCGGCCTTATCGGCATGGGGGACGGGCCTGCGGCGGTATTCCTTTCCAATAAACTTTCGCCGGACATTCTGGGGCCGGTGGCGCTAACCGCCTATGCGCTGGCCATGCTGGCGCCGGACATTCAGCAATTAATCGTCAACGCTATCACCACGGACAACGAGCGCAAAATAAAGATGGAGCCGCTCAAACCCGTCAGCCAGGGCGCGAGGGTGGCCTTCCCGGTGGTCGCGACGGTCATATGCGCGCTCGCCGTCCCATCCGCAACGCCGCTTATCGGCATGTTGATGCTGGGCAACCTCATGCGGGAGCGTGGGCTTACGCAAAGACTCAGCGAGTTTACGGAGACTCACCTGATAAACACCGTCACGATATTGCTGGCCCTCTCCATCGGCGCGTCAATGACGGCGGAGACATTCCTGCGGTTCGATACAGTGAAGATCATGGCGTTGGGAATGTTTTCATTCGTGGCGGCGACGGTGTTTGGCGTGTTGATGGGGAAATTTCTCAACCTGATTACGGGTGGGAAAGTAAATCCGTTGATCGGCTCGGCGGCGATATCCACGCCTCCGGTTCCGGCCCGTGGAATACAGCAGATCGGCAAGGAAGCCAGCCCATCCAACAACCTGCTTCTTTCCGCTATGGGGCCAAACCTTGCGGGACTGATCGGAACTTCCGCAACCGCCGGGATACTGCTTGCGATTATGGGGCCACCGTTTGAATACCCTAGAGGCGGGGTCGAGGCGGCGATCCAGATAGCGACGGAACTGTTGCGCTCGTTATTGCCGGTGTGACATGGATCAATACCTGCTCGTTTCGCTGATTACCGCTTTTACGGGAATTTCGGTTGTATTTATCCTGTTCGCCTTGCTACTGCTTACGTCAATCACGTTAAACAGGATATTCCCCGTTACAGACGCCAAAGACAAAGCGGACAATGGAACCGCCACACCTCTTCACGTCTCCGCACAGGCCGATGATGAAATCGTCGCCGTGATACAGGCCGCCATCACAGCGCATCTTAAACGCTCGCCATAAAAAACGGCGTTCTTCGCTAACCCGCTGAAATCTTGCCCTGTTACCTGGCGTTCACACATACGCCAAATTTTTCATGGAACAATTTGGGGTATTTGTGTGTCTAAACGGTAGCAGGAGAATGGGGGAGGGGTTAGCGTTATATTTCCCATTCTGAGGGTCGTTGCCTGAACGAGGCGTAGCGAAGTGAAGAATCCATCTAAAGAACAATTTGTTCTACTTTGATCCTTCGGTCGCCAGGGCCTCCCTCAGGATGACAACTTGAGAAAATAAAAAGGAGTCGGCGTATGAGTCACCAAAGAAGCAATCGGCTATTCACAGGCGTCCTGCTATTATTCGCAGTCGCCGTCGGCTCTGCGTTCATCGCATCGTGCGGTTCCGGCTCATCGGCGAGCAATACTTCCACCAGCTCCACTTCTTCCACTTCGCGCACCTATCCCATGTTCACCGACGCCAACGGGAACGGGGTAAACGATTACTTCGAACAGGCCACTCACGATTCCGGCGCGTCGGCCCGAATGGGCGGTGTCGCGGTTCGGGGCCATTCATTCGTGGATAACGACGGCGACGGGATATGCGACTACGCGCAAAACGGCACGCCCACCTGGCACGGGCCGGGTTTCGTTGACGACAACGGTAACGGCGTCTGCGATTACTGGGAAAACGGGACGCCCATGTACGGGCAGAACGGCGGCATGATGGTTCGTGACCAGAACGGGAACGGGGTCAACGACTACTTCGAGCAGGACATGCATCAGGGATACAACCATGATTACGTTGACCTGGATGGCGACGGGATTTGCGACTACGCGCAGAACGGAACGTCCTCGATCTTCCACGGCCCCGGTTTCACGGACGCTAACGGCGACGGAGTTTGTGACCACTGGGAATCCGGCGGAAACGGCTGGGGCGGAATGATGGGACAGGGCGGTTCGATGATGAACAGGGTTTAGCGGAGCGTTCAGAATGAGACGCATGTTGTCATCCTGAGGGAGTCATCGACCGAAGGATCAAAGGAAGATAGATTCTTCACTTCGCCGCTGGCGCTCAGAATGACAACGGCGCCCGAATGATAATTGCTTTAACGGCGGACGGGTCAATCCTAACCCCCCTTCCCGTCCGCCGCCCCCTTGGGGGCTCAACCAAAATCTGAAGACGAAACCCTCGGCATGAAATCATTGCGGCGATCTTGGCCCCAGGTTTAGAGCGGCTGGAGTATGTCCATTTCAAATGACTTAGACTCGCCCATAAGCCTATAATCGAAACGGGTGCGAATCGAGACGTATATCCTTCAATATTCGTCAGCGCGTATTTTTCTGGCGGTTAATAATAATTGAGAGTGGCGCTATGCTTGAGAACTATTTCCGCAACTTCATGGGCGCATCACCCGCATGGTATAAAATCGCGATTGCGTTTTTTCTGGCGGTAAATCCGCTGATCTACGCCCTCTGCGGCGGTTTTATTGCCGGATGGATTCTTGTCGCCGAGTTTATTTTCACGCTCGCAATGGCTCTCAAATGCCATCCTCTCCAACCGGGCGGACTTTTGGCTATGGAAGCGGTTGTAATCGGCATGGCGACCCCTGAAATGGTCTATAAAGAGGCGCATGCCAATTTCCCGGTCATCATGCTTCTGATGTTCATGGTGGCCGCCATACATTTCATGCAGGAATTTTTGATCCTGATTTTCACGAGAATATTCATTGCGGTGCGGTCTAAGAAAACGTTGTCGCTAGTCTTTCTAGTCGTGTCCGCGTTTCTTTCGGCCTTTTTGGACGCGCTGACGGTGATGGCGGTATTGATAACCGTCTCGCATGGTTTTTACGGCGTTTATCACCAATACCAATCCGTCCACGGCGAAAATGACGAAGAGTTGGCGAGCTTACGCTGGTTCTTGCGGGACTTGTTGATGCACGGCGCGGTAGGAACGGCGCTTGGCGGCGTGATGACTCTTGTCGGCGAACCTCAGAACCTCATCATCGCGTCAATCATGGGGTGGAGTTTCGTCGAGTTCTTCCTGAAAATGATCCCGGTCACCGGGCCGGTTTTTATCATCGGGGCCTTTATCTGCTTTATGGTCGAGCAGTTCAAAATGTTCGGATATGGTGGAACTTTGCCAGAAAACGCACGCCACGTCATTTCCACACATGCCAGACAGGCGGCTGTCACGATGGATGGAAGGATGAAGGCGCGTATTTACACCCAGGCGGCGTGCGGCCTTGTTCTCATTTTTGCGCTGGCTTTCCACGTCGCCGAGGTCGGAGTCATAGGGTTGGGATTGATAATCGTATTGACGGCCCTGAACGGGATCACGGATGAACGAGCCATCGGCAAGGCGTTCCACGAGGCCCTCCCGTTTACTGCGCTTATCGTTGTGTTTTTCGCGGTTGTCGCGGTAATCCACGAACAACATCTTTTCGCTCCGGTTATCGAATGGACGATGAGGATGGAGGGAAGCGCCAGGCGCGTGGCGTTTTTCGGCGCAAGCGGGATACTGTCGGCCATCAGCGACAATGTTTTTGTCGCCACGATTTATATTGCCGAGGCGAAGAAAGCGTTCGACACAGGCCTTCTGTCTCGCGCGGAATATGACCTTATCGCTATCGCAATAAACACCGGAACAAACATCCCCTCCGTGGCGACGCCGAACGGACAGGCGGCTTTTTTATTTCTTCTGACTTCATCCATAGCCGCCCTGATCCGCCTGTCGTATATGAAGATGATCGTCATGGCGGCGCCCTACACTGTGGGTATGACAGTTACCGCGCTATTGGCGGTAGTTTTCCTGTTATAGGGCTTCCAGCATAGATGGAAAGCGGCCCTCAATACCGATGGTTATCTACTATGAGTTATCCTCTTCCACCGCTTCGTTGATCTTTTCGAGGATATCCGGTATTGCGGAGATCACCCTGTCCCACGCGGCGATGAGCGGGGCGCCAAGCGGGTCTTCCATTATCACTCCGGCCGCAGTACGGATGGCGTCTGTGAATGTTTCTATCGCCAGACTTTCGGCGTGACGGTCAAAAAACAGGCCATTGACAGCCGCATCGTTCTGGTACCTGTCGAGCATGTCCTGGGCCGTGCGCACATACGCCGCCAGAAGGGTTTTGAAAAACCCGTCCGAGTAAACGATGCCCTCCGATCCGAGGGTTCTGAAAATGGACTTGCATATGTCCACGCACATCTTGTGAAGCCCTTTGCCAGAGTCAGACGGGGAGAGGGCCTGGTGCTTATGCTCATAGTTATCCGCGATGTCTATCTGGCAGACGCGTTTGATGGATGTGTTCCGGTAAACCTCGGCCAGCACGCCAACTTCCAGCCCCCAGTCGCCGGGTATCCTGTTCGAGCGCGCAAGGTCCACGTCTATGGAAAACTCCCCGGACAGTGGATAACGAAAACTGTCAAAAAAAACGAGTATCGGGTGATACCCGATTATTTTGTGGAGCGACCGTATAAGCGGCGTGAACAAAAGCCTTGTCACCCTGCCATGAAGCCGGTCTGTTACGCGGCTATAAAAACCTTTGCAAAAATCATAGTTAAGCGCAGGATTCATGATCGGATAACACAGCCGCGCAAGCATACTCCGGTCATATGTGACGATGTCGCAATCGTGAAGGACAATTCCCTCTATCTTTTGCTGGGACATGACATAACCATAAGCCATCCACACGGACTGACCCTTGCCACGGTGTCCCATGGGCAATTCGGCGTTTTTTATGGCTTTGTACACACGTTGAATCGCCGGGCCATCATTCCAGACGATGCGTTTGTTCTGCGGCAAGGCGGAAAAATACTCTTTGGCGTGGCGGAACTCCTTTTTGGAAGCGACATCAAGCGATACGACGATACTGTTTAAATACCGCACGTCCATGAGTTTATCCACGATGCCACTCAATGCTGGTCTCTGCAATTCCGAATACAGGGACGGCAGTATAAGAGCCATCGGCTTGTGATCGGCAAATACTTCCAACTCAGCCTCGATATCTTCGATTGGGCGTGAACCCAGCCTGTGGAATGTAGCGATTACCCCTGTTTGATAAAAGTCGGACATGTCGTTTCCTCCCCGGTATTAAGATTGGACGGAACGGCCTTAGGCGGCTACTGGTTTGGCCGACATTCCGGGCTGGATGTGGAAATTCCCGGCCAGCATTGGGCGCGAAGCGTCAAGCCGGAAAAATCCGCTTCGCCCGGAGTGAAAACGGCCAAGCCGGTATTTAGTTTTTTCACCGTAACATATACACTTGAATCGTCTCAAGCAAAATCAGCCTCATCATGCGGCAGAGATGATGCTGATCATCGCATTTGCTACGTGAAGGTTTTATTAAAGTCAACGAGATGAGCCAAACGATAATCTTCACCGACCTGGACGGCACGCTTCTCGATCACGAAACCTACTCGTTCGAGAAAGCCAATGAAGCCCTTCGAGCCATCAAGTCAAAAGAAATACCGCTGGTTATTTGTTCCAGCAAGACGAGGGCGGAGATAGAAAAAATCAGGATAAAGCTTGGCAACACAGGCCCGTTTATATCAGAAAATGGTGGGGGGATTTTTATTCCCGACGGCTATTTTGGAGCCAGTGAGCCAAATTGGGAGGACGCTGGCGGTGGGTGTGCGTTAATCCGGCTTGGAGCCAAATACGATGATTTGCGCGATGCGATTGTTAAACTGCGCTCCACTGGATTTTACATCCGAGGTTTCGGCGACATGGCCGCTGATGAGGTCGCAGAGCTTGCCGGGCTTGATTTGGCCGACGCCGAATTGGCGAAACTGCGGGAGTTTGACGAGCCGTTCACGTTTTATGGCGCGGATAAGGAGAGTTTGCGTAGGGCCATCGAACAGCTTGGGCTCCACCATACGATGGGCAGGTATCATCACATTTTAGGTGACAGCGATAAGGGCAAGGCCGTTTCGATCCTGGCCGGGATGTACCGCCGCAAATTCGGCGACATAACCACTGTAGGGATAGGAGATAGCCCTAACGACGTCCCCATGCTGTTGGCGGTGGATGTCCCGGTGGTGGTTCAACAACCCGATGGGAAATATCATCCCGAAGTCGAGGCTCCCGGCATCCGCCATGCTGGCGGTATCGGCCCTGCCGGATGGAACAAGGCAGTGTTGGAAATTATGAGCCAGCGGTGAATGGGTTGGATAGCGGGGAACTGTCAGGCGCACATAAGCGATATGAATTTTAAATTAGTCACCGCTTTATTTCTTAAGAAAGTCTGCGACCGCAAGCCTCATCCGTTCCACAAAAACCTGTTTCGAAAATCTTCCCGCATTTTTTCTGAGTATCCCGGGGTTGAACGCATCGCGTTCCGCTTCAAAGCGGCGCACGGCTTCTATCAACCCTTCCACTGTTTGATTCTCGAAAAACAGGCCCGTGGGATTTTTATCGCCTAATGGAATAATGGTCTCCATCGCCCCGCCTTTGCCATATGCGATCACCGGTGTTCCGCACGCCATCGCCTCCACCGGAACGATTCCAAAATCTTCTTCACCGGGAAAAATGAGCGCGGACGATTTTCTGTAAAGTTCCCGCAATCGCTCCCGCGACGCTCCGCTTTCGAACGTTATGGAAGGCCCGGCCATCCCTCGCAGTCGCCCATCGTCCTCGCCGCCTCCAACGATGTGAAGCGGTTTCCCCATCGAGTTGAACGCTTCCACGGCCAGGTCAACGCGTTTGTAAGGCGCGAAAGCGGAGACGATTACATAGCCTTCTTTGGGGACATCGCCGGGCGTGTAAAAATCTACATCTACCGGCGGGTAGATGACATCGGCGTCCCTGTCGTAATGCCGGTTGATTCTCTCCCGCACATGGTTCGATATGCCGATGAAACGGTCAACCCGCGATGATGTC
The DNA here is from genome assembly GCA_015231995.1 of Nitrospinota bacterium. Taxonomy (GTDB): domain Bacteria; phylum Nitrospinota_A; class UBA7883; order UBA7883; family JACRLM01; genus JADGAO01. The sequence goes on from JADGAO010000018.1 coordinate 14,355, forward strand.
CCTACATCCCACCGCCGCAAAAACGGCATCACGGCTCCGATCGCGGAAAGCGTGACGGGGGAAAAACGTCTGCGGTTGAAATAATCGCCGTACATATCCCAGGCGTAGCGCATGGGCGTGAAGCAATAGCAGAGGCTCGGCGCGCCTCCCGGGTTTATCCCCTTCGCCACGCAATGGCTGGAGGACAATACAAGGTCGTAGCCTTCCAGCCGGAACGACCCGATGGCCATCGGCATCAACGGCAGAAACCAGCGGTATTTTTTTTCGACTCCGGGAATATTCTGGAGAAACGATGTGTGAATCGTCCTGTCCTCGATGGTTTTGGAGACAGAGCCTTTGACATGTATGAGCGTGTATAAATCCGCCTGCGGGAACATCTCGCAAAAAATTTCCAGCACGTTCTCGCCACCGCGCATCCCGGTGAGCCAGTCATGAACGAGCGCTACCTTCATACGCAAGCCTCGTAAACTTCCAGCGTCATCCGCGCTACCTTCTCCCACGAATAGGCTCGGACGCGCTCGCGGCCCTTGGCGATGTAATCGGCTCGGTATGCCGGGTCGTTTTTAAGTTTAGCCAGCCCCTCGGCCATTGAGCGGTAATCGAGCGGGTCGGCCATGACAGCCGAATCGCCCAATATCTCCGGCATACACGACGCGTTGGAAGCCACAACCGGAGTTCCGCACGCCATCGCCTCCAGAGGAGGCAGGCCGAACCCCTCGTGAAACGACGGGAACAACAGCGCCGACGCGCCGGAGTAGAGAGCCGCCATCTCCCCCTTTTCGATGTTCTGGCCGATGAAGCGAACTCTTCCTTCAACTCCCGCAAAAAGTTTTTTGCTGTCGTCGCTCACGCGCCCGGCGACAACAAAAAAAGAATCATCTCCCATAAGGCGTAGCGCTTCCGCGACGGCTTTGAGGTTTTTGTGTGGCCTGTCTGATCCGACGAAAAGATAATAGCCGGGCGTTATCCCATACTTGTCCGCAGTTTTTTTGATTGCATCGTCTGAAGAGTGGGCGAAACCGTCCCCTCCACCGTTCGGTATCACGCGGATTTTTTCGGAAGTGGCGTTAAAAAGTCCGATCAGGTTGCGCTTTGTGTAATCCGACACGGTTATCACGCGCCGCGCACGAGTCACAGCCGAGCGGATCATAAACCGGGCGTATTCGCGGGCAGGCAGGCCAAAAGCTGGGTCGAGCAGATGTATCACGTCATGCACGGTGACGACGGACGGAACCTTCATGAAAAACGGCAAAACATAATGCGGCGCATGGAAGATGTCGAGACCTAGCCTGTTGGCTTTCGATGGGAGCGAGAAATGTTCCGCGACGGAATACTTGCCCGAAGGCTCGATGATTGTTGTGACGCGGGTTTTTAGGTCGTCGAATTTTTCCGCATCCTTCGGATCGAAAAACAGAACGTACTCGTTTTTATCGTCAACCCGCAGGAGATTTTCGACGAGGCTCGCGATATAACGGCCAATGCCGGTGTCGTTTATTTTGCGGATGTCAATGCCGATGCGCATTTAAAAAAGCCGATAATTATTATAAATATCAGTCATCACATTAAAGCCGAGTTTCAAAGTTGAAACGAGATTCTTCACGGAGTTTACCCTGAGGCTATCGAAGGACTATGCTCTGTTCATTTAGACAAGCGTTCATTAGTTGTCATCCTGAGGGAGCTTAAGCGACCGAAGGATCAAAGTAGAACAAATTTTTTCTATATAGATTCTTCACTTCGCTACGCTCCGTTCAGAATGACAATATTGAGAGCGTGATGGATTATGCAAATACCCTTTGCCCCCTCACCCCTTCACATCGTCGAGCGCATCCTCCGCCCACTTCAACGCGCTCTCGCGCGCTCCTTCGCCGCCGGCCATGCGGGCGAGTTCTTCTATCCTTCCGGCCCTGTCCAGCAGAGTGACGCCGACGGAGACTTTCCCTTTTTTCGTCCCTTTTGCCACGACAAAATGCGTGTGGCTCTGCCGCGCCACCTGCGCCAGATGCGTGACGCAAAACACTTGGCAACTTTTTGCGAGGGCGCGAAGTTTTTCCCCAAGCCTATCCGCCGTCACGCCGCCGATACCCGTGTCCACCTCGTCGAAGATCATCACAGGCACGGGCTGGTCGCCTGTCAACACGGCCTTCAACGCCAGCATCAACCTGCTTATTTCGCCGCCGGAGGCTATTTTCGACATCGGTTTTTCCGGCTCGCCGGGGTTTGCGCTGAACATTATCTCCACGCGCCCCGCGCCGTTGGACGAAAGCTTTATTCGCCGTCCGTCCATTTCCATCGGGCTTTCGGGGTCGTCGTCATAGGTGAACGATAACGACAGTTTCGCCCTGGCCATGTTCAAGTCTTTCAACTCCCGTTCCACTTTGCGGCAGAACTCCGCCACTCCGTCTTTGCGTTTTTTATCCAGTTGACCAGCAAGTTTGGAGGTCTCCCCGCCCAACTGTTCGACTTCCCCGGCGAGCCTGTCCATGTGGTTCCTGTCGAACTCGATAGACTCAAGCTCCGTTCGGGCGCGTCCGGCGTAGGCGAGTATTTCCTCAATACTGTCCCCATATTTTTTCTTGAGGCTTCGGATTAGATCGAGCCTGTCTTCCAACTCCTCCAGCCGATTCGGGTCGCGTTCCAGCGTCCCGGCGTAGGAGCGTATGGACGCCGATGCGTCGCGGGCCTGCATCAACGCGCTGGTAAGCTCTTCGAGCGCGGGTTTGACGGTGTCATCAAGCTCGGCCATCTGCTCCAACGCCACACGCGCCCGCGTTATCAACCCCTCGGCATTCTCGTCGCCCTCGTCCAGCGCACCGATAGCCGAATGCGCCAGTTCCGCCAGTTTCTCGGAATGTTTGAGCCTTCTGCGCTCGCGTTCCAGGCTCTCCCCTTCCCCTGCCGACAGTCCCGCCTTGTCAACTTCGTCCACCTGGAACTTGAGGAGGTCTATCCTGCGTTCTGTTTCCTTCTGGTTTTCCTTGAGTTCCCTGAGCCGTTTTCTGGCTGATGAATATTTATCGTAGCTTGTTTTGTAACGTCCGCGTTCCGCGTCCAGCTTTAAAAACCTGTCGAGGTAGGGAAGGTGCGTGACGGGGTTGATCAACGTCTGGCTTTCGTGCTGGCCGTGGATGTCCACGAGAGCTTCGCCGACGGTTTTGAGTTGGGCTACGGTGGCCTGCGCCCCGTTGAGAAAGAGCTTGTTTCTGCCGGAGCGGGAAACGATCCGGCGGATGATAAGCTCCCCGTCGGCGGAATCCATCCCCTGTTCCCTTAGCCAATCGGAAATGGACGGGGTTTTGTCGAGACCGAACACCGCCTCCACCACGGCCTGATCCGCGCCGGAGCGTATCATCTCTTCGCTGGCGCGTCCGCCCAGGGCCACTTCCAGTGCGCCGACCAGGATGGATTTGCCAGCTCCGGTCTCCCCCGTGAGCGCGTTGAAACCGGGTGTGAAGCTAAGCGAGGCTTCTTCGACGATGGCGAAGTCCCGAACCGATAGCTCTTTTAGCATCCCTTATTTTGCGCCGAGCAGTGGGCGTATCGTGTTCCTGCCGGACTGTTTGGCCAGATACAGGTTGTTATCGGCAGTCTTTTGCGAGTCTTCCGCGCCCATCCCGTTTTTTATTTCCGAAATGCCGGCGGAGACTGTTATCTCCTCCACCTTGTCGCGGATGACAAACTCGTTGTCGTTGATAATTCTGCGCGCCTTTTCCATTATCGCAAAAGCCTGTTCCAGCTTGGCGCCGGAGAGGATCACCGCAAACTCCTCCCCGCCATACCGGAACACTTCCCCGTTCATTCCAACGGATTCCTTGAGCATGGAGGCTATGGCGCGAAGGGCCTTGTCCCCGACGTGGTGGCCGTATGTGTCGTTGATGCGCTTGAAATGGTCAATGTCCACCATCGCAAACGCGGAGACAGCGGAGTTGCGCTCCACCCACTTTATCTCCTCGGCCAGAGATTCGTTGAAGGCCCTCCGGTTGGCGATTTGCGTGAGGTCGTCAATCCTGGCCTCCGCGCGGGCGTTGGTGAGCATCTCCCGAAGGTTTGTGATCTGCGAGGAGTAGTTCTCCATCTGGACGCTTATATTTTTGTTCTGGCTGGCGATCCTCTTGGTGTCGCTTAACAGGGCCACCACCATCGTGGAGACCTGCTCGATATCGGCCTTGGCCTCCATCTTGCCCGCGAAGTCGGAAAGCTTGTCGCCATACGTGGCGTTGGTCTCCGACAGTGTCTTAAGGTCGCGGGCGATAGGCTCGATCAGTTTTTTGGTTTCGATGTTGGCCTTACTCACCGCCTGGAACTCCGCTTCCAGTTTCTTGCGTTCCTCATCAGAGATGTCCTTGGCGAAAAACCTGCCGTAAAGCTGGGATGTGATACGGTCATCGGGCCTTATCCCATTTGACACCATGTCCTTGACGGCCTTGACCAGCTCCAGGTTAGCTCCCTGATAGTACTCGTACCAGACAAAATAGTTCTTGGGCGTCATGGGTATGCCGTTCTCGGCCATGAAGGGGAGAGCCTTCCTGGCTATAACGGTGGATTGATCCGGTTGAGCTTCGTTACTCTTTTCCATACCTTATGGCTTCCCCCCATTTCAGCTTTCCCCTTAGAAGCTGGTAGTAGTTCTTGTGCGGCGAAAGGATGATCCGCGTCACCGAGGCGGATTTTTTTATAAGCAACCTGTCCCTGAAGCTCATCTGGAAACCGACCTGCCCGTCCATTGTAGCCACAGCCTCGGTCTGAATGGACGGGGCCAGGGCTATCTCGACGGTGTGCCCATCCGGGATGACGATAGGCCTGTTGCTCAACGTGTGCGGGCATATGGGGCTGATGATCATCGCGCCAAGCGAAGGATGCATGATAGGCCCGCCCACGGAGAGGTTATACGCCGTGGAGCCGGTGGGAGTGGCCACCAAAAGGCCATCGGCCACATACTCGTTGACGAAAATCCCGTCCACATAAACGAGCATGTGCGGCATCCGGGCGAACGCGCCTCGGTTGAGGGCCACATCGTTTAACACGGTGTAGGAGGTTACGTTTTTACCTTCGCGGGAGACCACAGCGTCGAGCATGGCCCGGTCTTCGCTCATGAAGTCGCCAGCGAGCGCCCGTTCGAGAGCCGGGATCATCTCTTCGTAAGCGAATTCGGTCAGAAAACCCAGTCCCCCCAGGTTCACGCCAAGAATGGGAGCGTCGTTGCCCTCCATCAGGCGGGCGACCCCGAGAAACGTGCCGTCTCCCCCCATGACCACGATGAGGTCGGCCTGGCGGGCGAGGTCTATCTTCTTTACCCCGGATTTGACGCCGGCGACCCTTGCCGATTCTTCGTCAATCATATGCGATATGCCGCGTTCGTCAAGCCAGGCTGTGAGGGCTCTTAACCCCTCAGAGGCAAGCGGGCTGTGGGTCTTGGCTACTATTCCGACTTTTTTCATGCAACGCTGAAGTGTAAGATATAAGGGCGCCAGAAACATTCAAAATTCAGCATTCAAAATACCATAGCGGATGGACTATGGCAATTACGCCTAGGCCAGAGAGAGCGGAACGGTTAATTGTCGAGCGACGCTCCGAAATACGATGGCTTGAAAACGCTGTTTTTAATTGAACACTTCCCTGCGATTATATGATTATATACCCAGCGGGGAATCTGGGCGTTTGCGTTATAACCACTATTTACAGGTGCGGTGATTATGAGAAAGATTGCGCTTCCATTTATTGTTCCAGGCGCCATGGCTAAACCGGCCAAATTCCGAATGTTTTCTTTCATTTTCGCCGCAGTTCTATTCATCAATCCTTTTCAGGCTTTTGGAGAGGATAAGAAGGCCGACGCAGACGCGCACAAATCCCACCAGGAGCATTCCGCCGAAGCCCCCGGCTTTCCCGGAACTGCCGGTTCTGCGGAGAAAGAAGCGAAGGTTCATGGTCATGAAGAGGGACTTGTGGCCGAACATGGCCTCACCGGAAACTGGGGTGGCCTGCGCGACACACTGGTGACAAACGGGATAACGATAAAGGCGGTTTACACGGGTGAAAACGCAAGCTCCTTTTCGGGCGGGGCGTTAAACAAGACAGGCTCCATTTATCACGACAACCTCGACCTCACCCTTAGCGTTGACACGGGCAAAGCAGGGCTTTGGGAGGGGGGAACTTTATGGATATACGGTTTGCGGAATCAGGGCCCCAACCCGTCCGAAGAGTTGATCGGCGATATGCAGGGAGCCAGCAATATCAGCGCACCGGAACAGTTCATCGTCAACGAGGCCTGGTTCAACCAGGAATTCGCCGATGGCGCGGTGGCGATACTGGCTGGTCTGCACAACCTCAACTCCGAATTTTACGTCTCCACTTACGCAACGGTGTTCCTGAACTCTTCGTTCGGGATAGGGCCGGAGTTTTCCGGCAACGTGCCTGTTTCGTTGTTTCCCAAGTCCGGCCTGGGAGCGCGTTTGCGGGTGGCGCCGTTTGAAAACGCATATGTTCAGGCCGCCATTTATGACGGCGACCCTTCCACGCGCGAACTGGAATCCGCCGAGGGCAACCTTGTGATCGCCGAAGCCGGTTATGAGATTGAAGGTAGCGATTATAAAATCGGCTACTGGCGTCATTCCGCCGAGAAGGAGTATGGGGAAAAGACTTTCGATGGCGACTATGGAGTGTACGGCGTAATAGATCAACAGCTATTTGCGTTAGACAACGAGGCGCATAGCTCCATCGGCGTTTTCCTCCAGTACGGAGTTGTCCCGGAAGAGCGCAACGAAATCACCGGTTATATCGGCGCAGGCCTGCATTTGCACGGCATGATCCCATACCGTGATGTTGACGACCTCGCTTTTGGCGTAGCGATGGCGAAAACGCATCTTGATGCGGAAACGGTTTATGAACTGACCTATCGGCTTGTCGCGACACCGTGGCTGAGCCTGCGCCCGTCTTACCAGTGGATTGTAAACCCGGGCGGCGACTCGTCGGTTAAAACGGCCAATGTCGGGTTATTGCGCTTTGAATTGCAGTTGTGACGGGGAGGTGGATTCAATCCGGCCAATCGCGCATGAAAGGCGAGGGGTACGTGGACGACTTCAGAACTTTTGTGGCGGAAGGTTTTTGCACAGCGACCGATAACGGTTAACGAGCGGCGCCTGCTATTCCTCCGTCGTCGGGATGCGAAGGCGCCGCTCGGAGCGCCATATGCGCACGACCCGGACCTTTTCCCGTTCGAGCTTATAGACGATGCGAAAGGGGGGATGGATCAGCTCCCGTAGGAACGGCTGGTCGAACTCCGGGACGATGCGGCCCGACTGCGGGTGTGACGCAAGCCGTTCCACCTGTCCGAATATCTCCTCGACGAAACGGTGGCCAACCTCCGGGGCGCTCTGCTCGGCATACCAGTTGAGGAGCCCTTCCATATCGCGGACCGCCGATGCGGCAAACGTGATTTTCACCCGGGCCTACTTCAGGCCGAGGCGTTTCCTGGCGTCGTCCAGTGACATCTCCGCTCCCTTGTCGAGGTCTGCCAAACCGGCGACGACCCCTCGCATAAAAGCCCGCTCCTCTTCGCCCTTCTCGAAGTCAGCGACCGACTGAAGGACAGCGACCCCTCTCCCCCGGTTGGTCAGAAGCAGGGGGCGATGCGCTTCGGTCGTTTGTTTCACCGCTTTGCCGGGGTTCGTCTTCAGGTCGGCGAGAGGAAGAAGGTCTTCCGAAAACTTGACGTTCACGATCATCCTCGCAAGAGGGTTCTTAAGTGACCATATTATAGCGCTACAAAGGTATCCGTTTTCAGCTTTGAAAACGGACCTGTCCGCGCCGTCGGCTCTATTCAATCCTTACCGGCGCAACGGGACACAAGCTGAAGATCGGGCGGAATACGATTTCGTGGTAGGATTGTTTACAACGTGACATGCAAACAAAGTGGTCGGGATGAGAGGATTTGAACCTCCGACCCCTCGCTCCCGAAGCGAGTACTCTACCAGGCTGAGCCACATCCCGACGCGAAGGACAAACTCTAGCTAGACTATCATTTGGCCCGTTGTTTTTCAACCTTCATTCCAGAAAACATGCGTTGGAATGGCTTGAATGGGCCTTGCCCACGCTGGAACGCCTCTGTTGTCTACCTGTTGCAATTATCCTCGATGGTTTCTATCTGGCTTATTCTTTGCCTTATTTTTTCGGCTTCGCCCAACTCCCCAAGCTCTTCGAACAGTTTCACTTTGTCGTTAAGGGCATCCAAAGCGATCATCCTGCGCTCGTTGGCTGTATCGTCGCATGTGGGTTCGAACGTGGTTTGAATTCCACGTCCTTTAATCGAGCCTCTGACGTATGTGTGTACCGTATCCAGAAAGCCGATTTTTAGATTGGCGTAGCTGTTAATCTCCGCAAACAGTACCAGAAGGATAGCCCCATAGGCGGTGATGGCTATCGCATGTCGGGATAACCATATCCCCCATGACGCTACTTCTCTGATCGCATAGGGGACATAGGAGAAATATGTGGCGGCCTGGCTGGCAAGGGACAGCTCCAACTGCCCGTCTTGCGGGGTTTCGGTGTTATTGTTTGTGTCCGCCGGTTTGACGGAAACGGCTTTTTTGTTTGCCACATAGCTTGTGGAGACATCGGGAGACGTGTCTTTAAGGAACGATTCCGAAAGGTTTTTCCGGGCCATTTCAGCCCGCATGGCGTTCAGCTTTTCATAAACGCTCAACCGGTCGAACCTGCGCCATTTTTGCATTCCCTCCTTCTGGATGTAAGTGTCGGCGTTTATCTCGCCGTTGAGAAAGGCGCGCGCAAGCTGATCAATGGTGAGAGGGCCGATTTTTTCGTCATTCCCCTTTGCGTAATACCATTCCGCCATGAAGCCGCACCCCAAACGAGCTCGATTATTTTTAGCGCGGGATTCTTCACTGCGCGTTCGCTCCGTTCAGAATGACAAGCGAGTGAGTGTCATTGCGAGCGATAGCGAAGCAATCTCGCCTCCACTGCGGTTTTCGGATTTATTCATATCATGCCGGTTTCACAAATGCAAAACGGACAAAAAAAAACCCCGGAGCGCCATTGACGCCCCGGGGTTCGTGTCGTGGTTTAGGGTCCTGTGATAGTTGTCTTCGTTGAATTCAGCAACGGCTGACAGGCCGCGTCTATGCCGGCATATTTGTATTCGATGAAAGTGCTGGACCAGCCTGTGTAGTCCGCGCCCGCTACTGTTTGGGAGAACTGGAACACGCCGGGAGTGCCCCATTGCGTAAGTGTTAAAGTCCCCTGGGTGTTAGGCGCGGTGTAACGCACAATCACAGACTCGGCTTCCGCCTGGCTAGGATCCACCACCGTAATACTCGCCAGATAGTCGGGGGCGGCCCCTGCGTA
>JADGAO010000190.1 GCA_015231995.1 Nitrospinota bacterium
CTACGCCGGAAGCAAGTTCAACAAGGACTGGCTTGTTGGCTACCTGCAGAACCCGACCATTTTGCGCGTTGGCGGCACTGTTTACCTGAACAACATGAAAACCGAAGGCGACCAGGACAAGGCCGGCCCGGCCCCCAAATGCGCCTCGAAACTTGCGGCCGCCGATGCGACTGCGGTTGCCGATTACCTGATGACCCTGAAAGACGGCGAGATGAAAGCCGGCGTTTTCAAGGCTGGCGAGGTTTCCACCGCTCGCGCGCGCAACGTGATGATGAAGGAAGAGGCGTGCAACGCCTGCCACACGTTCCCGGAGAAAGGCGGCGGCATTTCCTGCCCCACGTTCGAGGGTATCGGCAAGAGGCTCAATCCCGACTGGATGTACAGCTTCATACAGCACCCCCAGCATTGGGATCCGAAGGTCTGGATGGCGAAGCGCGAATTCGACGACGCCAAGCTCCAGCTCATGGTCAACTATCTGATGACTTTTAAATAAGGAGATGGTGAGATGAAAATAACCAGTCTCTTCGCATTGTTCGTGGCGGCGGTCATTGTTATGGCCCCGGTGGCGCAGGCCGAGAAGGCCGAAGACAACTACAAGCTTTACTGTGTGCAGTGCCACGGCTCCGCCGGAACGGGCAAGGGCATCAACGCCCCGTCCCTCTCCGTCCAGCCGAGGAACCACACGTCCGCAAAGGACATGGGCGAGCTTACCGATGATAACGTGTTCAAAGCCGTTAAAGAAGGCGGCGTCGCGGTGGGCAAGTCCACCTCCATGCCGCCCTGGGGCGCGGTTCTTACCGACGCCGAGATAAAGGATCTTGTCCAGCATATGCGCAAGATGTGCAAATGCGAAGGCAAAAAAGGCTAAAATAAGGACGACGGCGCCTGGCCCCGAAGTCTCCGCTATGCCGTTAGGGGACATAGCGGGGCCTTTGGCTAAAGGCGCATAACGTTTTCCTTTCGGGTCCCTGTCAATCTCTGAGGAGGGGGTTGGCAGGGATTCTGTATTTTGTTTAAGCTCACGGCTGTCCCGGTGTTTTCATAAACTAATTCGGAGCTGTCTCCCATATGCTCGGCGCGGGTGTTCTTCACCCCGCCGTCCGTGTAGGGGCGCAGAGTTCTGCGCCCATCTTTAAGGAAGGGCGATCCACGAATCGCCCCTACAGTGGAGACGAGGCGCTGAACAGCTCGAACAGCCTTTGTCGCTTCTGTTTTATCATTTGGCGACAGCCTCGATATCGGTATTGTCCCGGATTTGCTTTTTTCATGAATCCCTATCTCTTGAAATGAATCTTTAGATAAGCAAGTGTTTTCAACCGTCAAACGCCCTCGGAGGGTTTTGTGATCGTCAAGGAAAAGAAACATATCGTCCATCATCATTTATGGACACGGATAAAACCGAGAAATATAAATTTCCGGCACTACTTCGGAGGGGCGGCGTTTCTGCTCATCCTCGCCCAGTTTATTACCGGCCTGTATATGATTTTCTATTACGAGCCGTCCGTGCGGGACACTTACAAGACCGTCCAGTTTTTTAACAACGAGACCCTTCTCGGCGCGTTCACGCGCAACATCCACCGCTATGGCGCGTTTCTCCTGGTCGCGGCGGCGTTCATCCACATGGCTCGCGGCTACTTCCGCAGGGACTATCAGGGTGGCAGGAAATGGAACTGGATAACCGGCGTCTTCCTCTTCATGCTTATGCTGTTGTTCACGGTCACAGGCTCCATCCTTCCCTGGGAGTGGAAGGGGTACTGGATGATGGAGATGTTCAACAACTGGCTCAGGACGTTTCCGCTGGTTGGCGAACGGCTTTACGATTTTTTCATGACCGCATACACCCCCACCCGCAATTTCGCCATACACGACATTATCCTTCCCATCATCACTTTCATACTCCTGGAGATACACTGCCTCTCCCGCATGAAAAAACGCGGATTTTGGGACAACATGGCCAGGCAATCCGTGGCCGCCCTGCCGTTGATAGCGGTGTTGGTCGCCCTGGCGGTGCAATATCCGGTTCCGACAGAAGACCCTGAGGTTCTTCCACTTCCTATGGACGGGCAATTCATACCGGCTCCCGAGTGGTTTTTCGTCACATTCCTTTTGCCGTACTGGTATTTCCCGGCGAGGGTTATCCCGGTTTACCTTTTCTGGTTACCGCTAATCTTCTTTGCGGCTCTGATAGCCCTGCCATACCTCAACAAACGCCGAAGAAAGGCTCATGGGGAGGAAGACGCGGCTACACTAAAAAAACAACGCATGATGAGCCTGGCCTACATAGGAACCGGGGCTATCGTATCGACCGTGCTGGCAGTAGGGCTTTTTTGGGGTAGCGTCAAAGGCCCCTGGATGGGATGCAACTGTTGCCATAACGTAGCCATGGGCGACAGGATGGGGATACCCCCCGTCACATATAAGGACACGAAGCGTAATCCTTTACTTTTAGACAACAGATGGATGATGAGGCATTGGTATGAGCCGCAAGTGGTTTGGTAGAGTCGTAGCGCTTATTGCGGTCAGCCTTGCCGGGGCCGGTTGCTCCGGGAAGATTCCCGGCAACCCGGAGGCTGTGGTGGAACGGTATGTCAAAGCCGTTCAGACGAATGATTTCGACACGGTATATACCCTCAACGTCGGCACCGCCAGGGAGCTGAGGTTTCAAGCGGGCAAGGACTCCACAGTTTCCAAGGAAGAGCTGAAGCAGAACATGGAGCGCCACAAAGCCATGTACCTGGCCGCTGTGCCCACGTTCATCCCCGGCCAACGATGGGCGGAGCGGCACTTTTTCCCCGCGTCGTCAAATGCAACCGTGGGGAAAGCGTTCTGGCTACCCCCGTTTGGGTCCGACCCGGTGAACGCGGATTACGAGAAGGACACGACGGTTATTGTGCCGGTGGAAGTGGTTTATTCGAACAAGACGGAGGCTCCTGAATATCAGGAACTGGGGAAGGTTAAATCGGCCAGGTACGACTGCACGTTAAAAAAATTCCGGCAGGAGGGCGCCGTTGCGGTCTATTCCCATGACGCGCAGTGGTATTTGGCCGGATGTATTGTGGAGAAGGATTCGATAAAGAGCTTCTGACGTATCGCCTTCCTCCACCCGCTTTAGTCCACGATGGTAGTTATCAACCCTTTTGGTTAAAAAACTGTTGACGTGGAAAGCGTTTATTTACTACCATATACGTCTTTACTTTTATGTTAAGCCCGATGGCCTTTAAAGGCGCCCGGGCCGATTGGTGGTTGATCGGGATTTGCGCTTTGTGCGCGCGGTGGGCCGATTGACAAAACCGGTTTGAAATGTTTTTGGGAGGAGGATTGTTTGCAGGTTAAGGTAGTCAACCAGCAGGTGGATCAGGCGTTAAAAGCGCTTAAAAGGCAACTTTTAAAAGACGGGCTTTGGAAAGAACTCAAAAAACGCAGGTCTTACGAAAAACCCTCCGCCAAACGCAAAAGAAAACTGAAAGAGGCCGAGAAGAAGAGAAGGAAAGCTCAGCGTATTTTCGCTTGAGCTGGGGGATTAGCTTTTGATGTGCGATGAAGGGGATTCGCCCTCTTCCCACTTTATTTCCTCACCTATCATGACTTCAGATAACGAAGGGGCGGAGCCTGCTCCCGAGATTAGTGGTTTTACGGGATTCAACCTGGGCTGGGAGCTTGACAAGGCTCTGGCCAGGATGGGTTACGTCAATCCCACGCCCATACAGGCCAACGCCATCCCGCACGCGCTAAAAGGCTTGGACATCATCGGCCAGGCCAGGACAGGGTCTGGTAAAACAGCCGCTTTCGCCATCCCGATGCTGGCCGGATTGAAAAACAGGGCTCCAGCCTATCCGAGAGCGCTTGTCCTGGCTCCCACACGCGAGCTGGCTACCCAGATACGCGACGAGACGCGGGCTCTCGGCATTTTCAAAAAGGCGCGGGTGGTCGAGATAGTCGGCGGCAAATCCATGGACAGGCAGGCGCGCGACCTCCGCAAGGGAGCGCATATCGTCGTCGGCACTCCGGGGCGTGTGCTGGACATGTGCGACCGTGGGATCCTCACTCTCGATTACGTGGAGATGGCGGTGTTGGACGAAGCCGATGAGATGCTCAACATGGGTTTTCTCGAAGACGTGGAGTCCATACTGCGGATGTTGCCGGAAGAGCGGCAGACGTTCCTTTTCTCCGCCACGATGGAAAGCCGCGTCCTGCAGATAGCCTTCAACCACATGGTGGAACCGAAGATCATCCGTGTCAAAGACACAGAGATCGAACGCGGCAACATACGCGAGATTTTCCATTTCATCCATCCTTCCGAGCGTATGACTGCGCTTGTTGACGTGATCGAAAGGGAGAGGGTGGGGCAAGTCATCGTGTTTTGCAGAACCAAAAGCGAGGTGGACATGGTGGCCGAACGTCTGCAAAAACGAGGTTTTTCCGTGGAGGCCATTCATGGCGACTATCGGCAGAACCGCCGGGACAAGGTCATGAAGATGTTCAAGGAAGGCAAGACCGACATTCTCGTGGCCACCGACGTTGCGGCCAGGGGCATCCACGTTGACAATATCGGGACGGTCGTGAACTTCCGCCTGCCAGACGACCCGACCGCTTACGTCCACAGGATCGGGCGCACGGGGCGGCTCGGCAAAACCGGAGTGGCTATCACGCTCTGCACGGACGAGCAAAAATACCTGCTCGACGATTTCAAGAACAAAGCCCATAAAGCCCGGCCGGCGATGGAATCTTAGGTAGTCGTCCCTGGGCCTCCGTTTTTCCTCCCCGACGCTCGGAGAGCTTTGCGTTATCAAACGATTTTCCATATTTTGTCATCCTGAGGGAGTCCTCGACCGAAGGATCAAAGACGAATAAACTTCTTTACTTCATGGGAGCGAGGGCGACCCACCCCTACCGGAGGAGGGCGGGGTGAAGAACACCCATGTCGAGTATTTGGGCGACAGCCCAGAAAGATGGGGAGGCTGGAACGCTCCTTGAGCGACTGTATCGAAACAAAACAGGATAAAAAGCGGAAAAACGCTGAAACGCCACAAAAAAGCCTTGTTGCCCCCGCCCCGTAGTGTCAAAATTAAGTTTATGAGAAGGCCGGATCTTTTTAGGAGACAAACCAGATGCCCACGGTGCTGATAGTTGACGACTCCTCCTACCAACGCCGCATCCTGCGCACAAGCCTGGAAGAGGCGGGATACAAAGTGGCCGAAGCCACTAACGGGCGTGAAGGGGTTGACATGACGCTGAGCCTCAAGCCTGACGCCGCCATTTTCGACCTGCTTATGCCGGAGATGGACGGTATGGCCGCCCTCAAGGAAATCAGAGAAAAGAAAATCCAGTTGCCGATAATCGTAGTCAGCGCGGACATACAGGAGACCACGAAAAAACTCTGCATGAACATGGGCGCAGTCGGGTTCGTAAACAAACCGGTCAAGGGCGAATCGCTCATCAGCGTCCTTAACATACTAAAGAATTACATCGGCCAATAGGGGCCACTGATGAACATCACCCCGGCCCAACTGGATGCTATTACGGAACTGGTCAACATCGGGCTTGGCCGGGCCGCTTCCATTCTCAACGAGATGGCCACCAGCCATGTCCGGCTCACAACACCGAGGATTGAAGCTCTTTCGCTAAAAGAAATTCTCATGGGCAAAGGACGCCAGCTCAACGCAACCCTTTCTTCGGTAAAAATGTCTTTTACGGGAATGATGTACGGTTCCGCGTATCTGGCCTTCCCGCCAGAAAGCGCCCTGCGGCTTGTCTCGCTTCTTACCGGAGAGGATCGGGAATCGCCCGACCTGGACTCACTCAAGCTGGAAACCCTCAATGAAGTCGGCAACATCGTCCTCAACGGCGTGCTCGGCTCCATCGCCAACGCTTTGGATGGAATGATGAATTACACGATTCCGTCCTATCAGGAAGACACTCTTGAGAGGATGTTTGTCGAGAACGTGGAGGAAGACGACACTGTGGTTCTGGCCGTGGCCGAATTCTCAGTTGAAGATCAAAACATACGCGGCGACACATTGTTGATATTGGAGCCAAAATCTTTCGCGGCGTTATTGACAGCGCTTGAACCGGCAAACTGATGGAAAAACAAATTCACGCCGAACTTGGAACCGATGAAATAAATTTCGAAGTTCTTGACAACATCCCATTGGGAGCGTTTGTCCTGCGCGAGGATCTTACCGTCGTTTTCTGGAACACCAGCATGGAGCTTTGGACGGAAACACCCAGAGCCTCCGTGACGGGGCTTAAAATAACCTCCTTATATCCCCATCTTGACCATATAAAATACAAAGGGCGCCTTGATGGGGTTTTCGTTTCCAGAACGCCGGCCATCTTTTCGTCGCTACTGCATAAATACTTCATTCCCGTCTATCAGAAAAACGGGGAACCCCGCGCACAGCTCACGACCATCACCCCGATTTTCAACAAGGAAGGCAAGACGCTGGCCCTGGTGACTATCCAGGACGTGACGGAACTCAACGACCGATTGCGCGCCTACCGCGATATGCGCGACAAGGCCCTCAAGGATATCGAGGAGCGTAAACGCCTGGAAGAACGCCTTCGTTACGACGCCACGCACGACCTGTTGACG
>JADGAO010000191.1:0-3908 GCA_015231995.1 Nitrospinota bacterium
AAAGCCTGGCTGGCATAGCTCTGGAAAATGATTATGTATGGACCTTTACCACAGAAGATCCTCCACTTGCCATAGCACCCTCAACAACGTCAGGCGGTTCATCTACCCCGGCTCCGAGTGAAACCACCAGGCCCACGGTTATCCTGACAGTCCCAGCTAACGGGGACGTAGGCGTGGCGCTCAACACGGCGGTCACAGTCACTTTCAGCGAGACGATGAATCGCGCGACGCTGAACACGACGTCTTTTACCTTAAAACAAGGGCTGGTTCCTGTTGCAGGGTCTGTGGTTTCTGTAGGGGTAAGCGCTGTCTTTACGCCAACGCTCCCGCTTACGGCCAGCACCACCTACACTGCGACGATTTCAACCGGGGCCACAGACCGGTCTGGCAACAGGTTGGCCGCGCCCTATGTATGGAGCTTTACCACTGGGGCCATTATAGACATTATTCCGCCCACCGTGATTCTGACGTCTCCTCTTGATGGCGCGACGGGTGTTGCGATAAACACGACAGTCGACGCGACATTCAGCGAGGCGATGGCGCCTTTATCGCTCACAACGTTGACCTACACCTTGAAACAAGGGTTGGTCGCTGTGGGAGGCTCTGTGCTTCCTGCTGGCGCAAATGTGGTGTTTACGCCAACGCTCGATCTTGCATACAGCACCACCTATACCGCCACGATTACAACAGGGGCCGAAGATCTGGCGAATAATCCGATGGCCGCGCCCTATGTATGGAACTTTACCACGCAAGCCGCGCCGCCGCCGCCAGTAGTCCCTGGAATTATCGACCCATACGCGATTGCGTCGGCTGGCGGAATAACCAACGCTGGAGCCACCCAGATCAACGGCGACGTGGTGTTGGATCCGAACAGGAACTGCAACGCGGTTGATGTTGGCCTGGCGGATGACTTTGGCCTTTGCGGTGGATTCGCCCCGACACATAATGCCGGAGACTTGGTTGTTACCCCGCTCCATCCGGCCGGAGCTACTACTTCGGCGCAGGTGATGGCCGCCTTGCTTGTTAAGTGGAACGATATCTCGACGGCGGGTATGCCAGGCGGGACCGTTCTTGGATGCGGCACTATCGGAAGCGGCGGCGGCGCAGGAGCGCTTATCGGTTGCGCCGGCAACTTCACCCTTCCCCCTGGCGTCTATGTGTCCGCCACGGGATCGTCAATTGGCGTAACGGGGAACCTTATCCTTGATGGCGGTGGCGACGCCAATGCCACCTTCGTCTTCCAGGCTCCTGTGTCTACGCTTACCACGGCGCCAAACGCCACGATCACCTTGCAGAACGGCGCCAAGGCGTCCAACGTCTGGTGGCATGTGGGCAGTTCGGCCACTCTTGGCAATGGCACGGACTTCTATGGAAACATACTGGCCTCCGCATCAATCTCCATGGGCACCAGCGCGACATCTTGCGGCAGGTTGCTGTCAGGGGCTAGCGGGGCTGGCGCGTTTACATTCCTTGCCAATACGGTTTCAGTGCCGGGTCATGCTTTTGCGCCGGCGGGCTGTAACTAAGGAATGAGGCATATGGCGTAAAAACAGGCAAAAAGGGAAGACAGGCTATTTAGCCAGCCTGTCTCCCTTCCGCCTCTAAAACGCTTGGCGCTTTTGAGACACAGATATCCCGTTAGGGTTTTTCAGAAAACCGTAACGGTAACAGCATAACGAACATTTGAAGGAGAACGCACCATGAAAACAATGAAACGAGTGGCGCTGATGATAAGCGCCTTCGCTATTCTACTGCCCTTGTCGGCCAGCTCGGAGATAAGGGAAGACACTTATGAACTTACTCCGTTCGTAGGGTACAACCGATTTGAGAATACTCAGAATCTCAAAGACCACACCCTTTTCGGCGGACGCTTCGGCTACAACTTCACGGAATATGTCGGCATTGAAGGAGCCGTGGAGCGTATCGGGACTAACCTTAACGACAAGGAGTTAGTTGGCGCCAAAAAAGGCCAATTCAGAAGTCCTGTGGATAGCGTCGAGCTTAGTTTTTATCATCTAGACGCCGTATATCACTTCATCCCGGAAGGCAATTTTAACCCGTTTATCCTGGCCGGTTTCGGAGGAATCCACTATCGTCCGAGCATATCTGTGAACGAGTCGGACATGGCGGCCTTTAATATCGGACTCGGGACAAAATACTGGGTGACGGACGATGTCGCGTTGAGGGTGGATATAAAAGATTATATAGTGACTGAGATCATCCTGGAGTCCTACCACAATTATGGCGCCACCATTGGAATAAGCTTCGCGTTTGGCGGCGCTACAAAGCCAGCGCATGCCCAGGTCTCCAAAAATGAGGCGCCCACGCCAGCATCAGAGATGAAATCGGCGTCACAATATGAATCACCCGCCATTAATCCCGTTTCCGAGGCGAAGGCTGAGGAGAAGGCGATAGCCAATGTGGCTGAGCCGAAGGTTGAGGAGAAGGCTGAAGGCAAAGTGATCGTCCTCGTCTTTGAGGATATACATTTCGATTTCGATAAGGCGACGCTTACCAGCAAAGCTAAGGAGATACTGAAAAGAAATCTCCAGCTTCTCAAAGAAAACCCGAATTCCAAAGTCCGCATTGCAGGGTACACCTCAGCTTCCGGCACTGAAGAGTACAACCAGAAGTTGAGCGAAAGAAGGGCTCAAGGCGTTAAAAAATACCTTGTTGAGGAAGGCATCAGCGCACCCGAGAGGCTTTCCCAAATCGGATATGGCGAAAAAAGGCCTGCGATGTATGAATCGGCGCCCAAAGACCTTTATTCAAAAGAGGCCAAGGCTAACATGCGGGTTCTTTTTGAGATCATCGTGAGGTAGCGAGCTTGGAGCATGTGAGTGAAAAGATGTCTTGCTAAGGCATCTTGCTTATAGACCTAAAACGACAGTACTAAGGAGAAGTTGCAATGAAACTGAAATCGATCTGTTCCATATCGCTGATGGCGGTTGTTACAGCCCTGTTGGTGACAACCATGCCTGCATATGCGACCAAGATGGATGACCGCATCGAATCATCAGCCAAGCAGTCATATGTGTTCAAAACCTACCTGAAGGACGACGATATCAACATCTCGTCCAAGCACGGATTAGTCATCTTGACGGGGATTGTTTCCGAGGAATACCACAAGTTATTGGCTCAGGAGACATTGGCCGGGATGCCTGGCGTGAAGAGCGTGGATAACAGGCTGGAGCTCAAGGGCGCGCCCCCAACCGCAAACTCGGACGCATGGATCAAGGACAAGGTAAAGATCACGCTTTTATTTCATCGTAGCGTCAGCGCAAGCGGAACAGAGGTAGACGTGAAAGATGGCATCGTGACACTGGATGGCGAAGCGACAAGCCAGGCGCAAAAGGAATTGACGGCTGAATACGCCAATGATATTGAGGGGGTTGTAGCTGTAAATAACGAGATGACCGTGGCTTCTACGCCGACAAAGAGCCGGACTGTGGGCGAAAAGATAGACGATGCTTCCATTATAGCCCAGGTCAAAATGACGTTGCTGTTCCATCGCTCCACCAGCGCCCTCCACACCAAGGTCGAGTGCAAGCGTGGCAATGTCACGGTTGGCGGCATTGCTAAAAACGGCGCTGAAAAAGATTTGGTATCCAAACTTGTCAGCGATGTGACTGGCGTGAAAAGCGTAACTAACAAAATGGTCATCTCGTAGCGTGTACATGGTCAACATTATTTAGTGAGAGCGGTTAGTGGAAGCCAATAACTTACACACTGCGACACTGAAAAGGAGTCTGGAAATGAGAACATACACATTGGCAGGCGCATTACTTATCACAATAGCGGTCGTAGCGTTTGCGTACCAAGGCATCACCTTTACGACCCAAGAGAAGGTGCTAGATGTCGGGTCTCTCCATATGAGCGCGGAAAAGACGCGAACAATTCCCCTGCCC
>JADGAO010000191.1:4006-6572 GCA_015231995.1 Nitrospinota bacterium
CCCTATCGTAGGCGGGGTTGCGCTTGTAAGCGGGATCGTCCTTCTAGCTCTGGGAAGCAGGAAGGCCTCCTGATGGCGGGCAAACAATTTAACCTGGGCGGCGTTTTAAAGAGCAAAGGAACAGCGTACACAGAGGCTCTTGACGCCCAGATAAAGAACTGGAACACGCAGACCGTGGGCTTACGGTTAGCGTGCGTGACGCCAGGGCTGACATCGAAGCCTATTACCATTTCACCATATAACGGAGGACTCCTTATGAAAATGAAAGCGATATCTTTTGCTACGCTGATGGCGTCTGTTGTAGCCATGTTAGTGACCAGCGTTCCTGCGTTCGCATCTGATTCAGACGCCAATATCGAATCATTAGGACGGCAGTCCTATGTCTTCAGAACGTATCTCAAGGATGATGATATAAAAATACAATCCAAGGAAGGAGTTGTCACGTTAACGGGCGTTGTCGCCAACGAGGCCCACAAGACATTGGCTCAGGAGACCATGGCCAGCCAGTTTGGCGTGAAAAGCGTGGACAACAAGCTGGAGCTTAAGGGCGCGCCCTCGACTGCAAACTCGGACGCATGGATCAAAGACAAAGTGAAAATAACGCTGTTATTCCATCGTAGCGTTAGCGCCACCGCAACGGAGGTTGACGTGAAAGACGGTGTCGTGACCTTGAAAGGCAATGCTATCAGCATGGCCCAAAAGGAATTGACGACCGAATACGCTAAAGATGTCGATGGCGTTACGCGTGTGAGCAACGAGATGATCGTAAAAGCGGATCCGAAACATAAGCGGACGGTTGGCGAAAAGATAGACGACGCTTCGATCACCGCCCAGGTGAAATTGGCGTTGCTCTTCCATCGCTCTACCAGCGCTATCCACACTACTGTCGAGACTAAGCGTGGCGATGTCACGATTGGAGGCTCTTGCAAGAGCACAGCCGAAAAGGATTTGGTGAGCAAACTTGTTTCTGACGTGTCCGGCGTCAAGAGCGTTAAAAACAAGATGAGCGTTCAGTAGTTTTGCCCCGAGGCCAAAGATGATAGACGCGTTGCCGCCGGTTATGGCTGGTCTTGCGCAAAGCGGCGGCAACGTATTGCTGGAGTTGGAAGCGAATATGCCAGCCTGCATGTTAACAAATGTATTACGGAGGTGTTTATGAGTAGCAAAAGAGAAGCGTACGAGAAGAAGTTCGATGCGCAATTGAGTGAATGGAGCGCGCAGATAGCCCTTCTTAGGGCCAAGGCTGATAATGCCAAGGCTGACGCGAACCTGGATTATCACAAAACCATTGAGACCCTGCAACGCAAACGGGACGAGGCCGCCGCCAAGTATCACGAGTTGAAGTCTTCCGGGGACGAGGCCTGGGAAGATGTCAAAAAGGGAGCGGAAAGGGCGTGGGATGATGTCAAGACCGCCTATCATGATGTTCTTTCTAAATTCAAATGAGGAAAGACCTTGGACTCATATGTAGTTCAGGCGCAAACAAGAGGCGAAGCGTCACATAAAGGAAGGAGCTTAACGTGCTTTGGACTATTTTCGTGGTGCTGGTTGTTTTGTGGGCATTGGGGTTAGTTACAAGCTATACGATTGGCGGATTCATCCATATTTTGCTGATCGTAGCTGGCATTTTGTTTGTGATGGGCCTTACGGGGCGTTGACCTCACAAATGTTTTGTGGGCGTCAATCCGCATTGGTCGCATTTATGAATGGCGAAATCACATGATTACGCTCTTAAAGATAGGAGAATAGAAATGAAAAAGGTTACGTTGATGGCAATGTTGGCCTTAGGGATGACATTGTTTTCGGGATTGGCCTTTGTTTCGGGTTGCGCTTCTGTAACAGGCAAAACGGCAGGCGAACTTGTCGATGACGCTAGCATTACGACGGAAGCAAACCAAATAATCGTCAAAGACCAGGACGCCAAGTTCTTGAAGATCGATGTTTCCTCTACAACGGGTAAAGTCGTTCTTGCCGGTTTCATACACGACAGGAGTGCTGAAGCGCGGATCGTGGCGAAGATTAAGCAGATCAGAGGCGTGAAATCCGTTGAGAGTAACTTGACGGTGGAAGTGAAAAAGTAGTTAGTAAGGGGCATTTCGTGAGAGTCCGCCTTGGTGATCTTGGATTTCCGGGATGCCCCTTCAACTAAGAGTTATATCAACTGTTCTTCTAATCTTTTAAAGGCATATAAACAAGATCATTCAAGCTTCGCTCCAGCATATGCGCTAAAAGTCAGGAAAGACGCGATATTGAATATGGTCAAAGCAAGATAGCCATTCCTTCGGAAATATTTGCTTATATGGACAATCATTTTAAATCGGAGCAATGGAGTTGCCATGAAAATAATTAAAGCGCGGCAAACTCATCTCTTATTTGTTTTGTTACTGAATTTGTCCCTAGTGACAGGATGTGGGACAAAGGGCGAAACCGGAAAATGGTTGCCAGATGGTCCGCCGCCAACCGTGCCTACGGTGATTTTAACCGTCCCTGCCAACCTTGCCACACATGTCTCTACAGACACGGAAATCAGCGCAACTTTCAGCGAGGAGATGGATCCGTCAACTCT
>JADGAO010000192.1 GCA_015231995.1 Nitrospinota bacterium
AAGGGGAGCGTGTTTTGCGCGGCGCTCCCCTATGCGAGGCCGGTGGCGCTGGTTGTGGATGACGATCCGATGGCTCTGTTGATAGTGAGGAGCCATCTTGAAAAAATCGACATTGACGTTGTCGAGGCGAGCGATGGGGCAAAAGCGCTTTCCGCCGTTAAAGCCAGACGCCCGCATATCATCATCACCGACATAATGATGCATGGAATGAACGGGTTTGACCTGCTGGACCGCCTTAAACAGGATATCTCGACGCGGGGAATACCCGTGATAGTGATGACATCTGTGGACGGGGAGATGCGCGACAAGGCTTTGAGGCGCGGGGCGGACGATTTCGTGGGCAAGCCGATCATCGGGGACGATTTCCTTCCGAGAGTGCGAAGGTTCGTGGGGTGAGCGCGGAAATAGGAGGTTTTGCATAATCCATCACGTTCGCAATATTGTCATTCTGAACGCAATTGTCATTCTGAACCCTTCGAAAGACTCAGGGTAAACTCCGCGTAGCGAAGTGAAGAATCTATCTAAGAAAATATACTTTGATCCTTCGAGCGCCAATAAAGCGAACTCCGAAAAATCACCAATTTAGAATTAAGGATAAAGACCCGTTTCATTGTTATAATGTCGAGTCGTTCTCGGGCTTTGGTTACCGCTAAACTTATTGGGCGTTCGATTACACTGGCGAAATGGCATACAACGTAAAACTGGACGTGTTCGAGGGGCCGCTGGATCTGCTTCTCCATCTCATCAAGGAGAACCAGGTGGATATCTACGACATCCCCATCGCCACGGTTACGGAGCAATATTTCCATTATCTGGAAGTGATGAAATCCCTGAACCTGGATGTGGCCGGGGATTTCCTTGTGATGGCCGCCACACTGCTTCACATAAAATCCAAGATGCTTCTCCCCAAGGTGGAAACCGCCGGGGATGAAGACGACCAGGAAGAGGGAATAGACCCGCGTGAAGAGCTTGTGCAGAAACTGGTGGAGTACAAGAAGTTCAAGGAAGCGGCGGTGCGGTTCCGGGAGATGGAAATAAACCAGTCCCAGGTCTTCACCCGCACGCCTTCCGAGACGGACATGCCCAAAGACGGCGACCTGCTTATCGAGGTGAGCGTGTTCGAACTGCTCACTTCGCTAAAACGCATGTTGGACAGGTTCGGCGGCGACGCCTCCAAGTTCACCGTCACGCTCGAGGAGATGTCCGTCACGGACAAGCTCAACGAAATGATGGTTCGGCTGGAGACCGAAGAGTACCTCACGTTCGACTCTCTTTTCAGCTCGTCGCGGACCCGGATGGAGGTCGTGGCGACGTTTCTGGCCCTGCTGGAGCTGATGAGGCTAAAGCTTGCCCGGTCGCATCAGGCGCGGGTGGGCGGGGAAATAGTAATCTACCGCGTCCCGGACGATCTCTCCGGGCCGGATAAGGATAATAACGATACCGCTCCCGACGAAAGCGGGACGGACGATGGAGCGTAAAGTGGACATTCAGGAAGCCAAATCGGTTATAGAGAACATCCTGTTCGTGTCGGGCGGCCCCGTGAACGCGGACAAATTCGTGGAGTTGTTCGCCGGAGAGTTTTCGAGGGACGAGGTCGGCGATATCATCCGGGAAATCCAGCAGGAATACGGGAACCTGTCGCTGGACATCGTGGAAGTGGCGGAAGGCTGGCGAATGCAGACACGGCCCGAATACGCCGCGTGGATCACGCAGTTCTTCAAGATGGATAAAGGGCAAAAACTTGGCCGGGCGGCAATGGAGTCGCTGGCCATAATCGCCTACCGCCAGCCGATCACACGCACGGAGATAGACGAGATACGGGGGGTGGATTCCGGCGGGCCGATAAGGAGCCTGATAGACAAGAGCATGGTGCGTCCGATGGGCCGCAGGAAGGCTCCCGGCAAACCGATGATGTATGGCACTACCAAACGCTTCCTGGAATACTTCGGGTTGGCTGGCCTGTCCGACCTCCCCACGCTCGAAGAGTTCCGCAAAGAGCTCGACGAAGCGTTTGGCGAACGCTCCCCGCAACAGGCTCTGGAGTTCGATTCCACGGGCGCGCTGGTTGCGCCTGCGATGGCCGAAGCCGACGAATCCGCCGACGAAGGGAGCGCGCCTGAAGAAGAAGGCGGCGTGACCGAAGACGGCATAGCCGTCATCCAGCGCGGGTTCGAGCCGGACGATAGCGAGCCGAGGGAACCACGCGAGGAGATGAGCGAAGCCGACGAGATGGAAGATGACGCCGTCATGAACGAAGATTCGAACAACAGCATGGCCGTCGAAGAAACCGGGCCCTCTTCCCAGGAGGATAATGAAGAAATCCGCTGAAAGCGGAAAGCTTGTGCGCCTGCACAAGATAATAGCGTCGTCTGGCTCCATATCCCGCAGGGCGGCGGAAGAGATGATCGCGCAAGGGCGAGTCACCGTCAACGGCGAGGTCTGGCACAAAAAAGGCGAGGGGGTTGACCCGGAGACCTCCATCATCAAGATTGACGGGAAAAGGATAAAACCGGCGGAACGCAAAATTTATCTCGCCCTCAACAAGCCCAAAGGCGTCGTCACTACCCGCTCCGACGATCAGGGAAGGAAGACGGTTATGGACTTCCTGCCCGATGAATACAAAGGGGTCTATCCCGTTGGGCGGCTGGACATCATGTCCGAAGGGCTTGTTATTTTCACCAACGACGGAGCGTTCGCGCAGGCCGTCGTCGCGCCCAAAAACGGCGTGGAGCGGGTTTACACCGTGAAGGTTAGAAACATCCCGGACGCGAAAAAGATAAAGAAAATGATATCCGGCGTCACCGTCGAGGGCGACAGGCTTCGCGCCAAATCCGTCGAGGTCCGGGAGATCGTCGGAAAAAACTGCTGGCTCAAAGTGGTCGTCACGGAGGGCAAAAACAGGCATGTGCGGCGTCTGATGGAGACGCTGGGGCATCCGGTTTCCAAGCTCAAACGAGTCTCCATCGGCATCGTCACGCTTGGCGACTTAAAGCCGGGCGAGGTGATACATATCCCCGTGGAGACGGTGAACAAACAGATGAAACTGATCAACCGCAAAAGCGGGGAGTGAATGGAATGACCAAGACACAGACCGTGACATGCGCCCCGACGCGCATAGACCTTGCGGGCGGGACGCTGGACATCTGGCCGCTCAACCTTTTTTTCGACTCCGCCGTCACAGTCAACATGGCTGTATCCATAACGGTCACGGCCACAGTAACCGGGCGGACGGACGGGAAAATCGTCCTCGAATCGAAAGATCAGGAAACCAGCGTCGAGTTCGGCGGCGCAGGGGCGATACATCACAACCACCGGCTGGGACTTCTATCGCGCATCGCGGAAAAGTTTGTCCGGGACGGGCGCGGGTATTCCGTTGTGACAGAATCTTCCGCCCCGGCCGGCGCGGGGTTGGCCGGGTCGTCGGCGTTGAACATCGCGTTGTGCGTGGCGTTTTCGGAGGCGACGGAACAAAAGCTCTCCAGCCGCGAGATTATCGAAACCGCAAAAGACCTGGAGGCCGCGCACCTTCGCATCCCCACCGGGTTGCAGGATTACGGCGCGGCGGTTTTCGGCGGGGTGAACGCTTTTCATTTCCCGCCCGGCGGGATGGAGCGGGAACGCCTGAGCGGATCCGCCGAATGGCTTTCGGAGAACGTCGTCCTTTTCTATTCCGGCGCGTCGCGTTCGTCGGGGATAAACAACTGGGAGATGTTCAAGCGCGTCACGGAAAATCATAAACCAACCGTGACGAAGTTCAAGAGGATAGCCGAGCTTGCCATGCTTGCGCGTGACACTCTGGATGCGAAGGATTACGATTCTTTCACGTCCACGGTATCGGAGGAGTGGAAAACCCGCAAATCGCTTTTCCCTGAGATTTCCACGCCGCTGATAGACCGCGCCATATCAGCTGGCAAACGCGCCGGAGCGCTGTCGGCCCGGATATGCGGAGCGGGCGGTGGCGGATGTTTTTTCCTCATCGCCGCGCCAAAAGATCGGGAGAAGGTCATTTCCGCCGTGGCCGCGCAGGGAGCGCGTCATCTGCCGTTCCGGGTTTCCCGGCAGGGTGTGGGGGTTTATAATTCCCGAAAAGGCGTTTGGGAGGGTCCGTATGCAGGGGAAAACAAAACGCGGACCCGTTGAACTTGTCAGCGGCGACATCACGGCGATGGACACTGACGCCATCGTCAACCCATCCAACACCAGCCTCATACTCGGCGCAGGGGTCTCCGGCGCTATCGCCTTAAAAGGCGGCCCGTCAATTCAGCAGGAGATGAGCCGTATCGGTGGTTGCCCCGTGGGGGGAGCCATCGCCACGGGAGCCGGAGCGCTCAAAGCCAGATACGTCATCCACGCCGTTGGGCCGATGATGGGCGAGGGAGACGAAGACGAAAAGTTGCGTTCGGCCACGATGGAGTCTCTCAAACGGGCTGAGGAATTGAAGATTTCATCCATCACGTTCCCCGCTATCTCGACGGGTATATACGGTTTCCCGCTCGATCGGTGCGCGCGCGTCATGCTGTCGGCTGTGTTGGAGCACTTCAACACCGGGGCCGCCGTAAACCTCAAGCGCGTGGTTTTTTGCCTGTGGGGAGCTGAAGCGTTCGGCGTGTTTGAAAAAACGCTGGCGGAGTTGGAGCCATAACAGAGTTTGTCATTCTGGGGCGACGCGATCATTATCATTATGAACGAAATGTCATTCTGAGCGAAATGTCATTCTGAGCAACGCGAAGAATCTATCAAATAGAATATTCCATTATACTTTGATCCTTCGGTCGCCAGAGGCTCCCTCAGGATGACAAAAAGATAACAAGCGTGACAACTCGTTGCTGTCTGATCTGTTTTTGGCCTCGGATTCCTAATGCAATTTCTTTAAGCAAGGACGGCGGGGTGAAGAACACCCAGCCGAGCGTCAACAAGTTGGAGCCTGCTATCGCCGAACCCATCGCCGAACCCATCCTTGTAACCATCCATGAAACACATTACAATCCAGAAAAAAGAGAGAAGGCGCGATTGATGAAAAATATTCTGGCGGCGTTGGCGATCGCTATTGCCGCGTTTACGACCGCCTCGTTTGCGGGACAGACGCTGATGGTCACCATCAAACAGGTGTCCATCCGCGCCGATAAACAGTTTTTCGCCAAAGCCGTGGCGGAAGCCAAATATCAGGACAGGCTCGAAGTAATCAAACAGCAGGGCGACTGGTATCAGGTCACTTTCAAAGGCGTGCAGGGATGGGTGCATAAATCCTCCGTTGGCGAAGCGACCAAAGGCTCGACAGGGTCTTCGACTGTGGCTTCCGCAAAGGCTTCCGATGGCGACCCGACGTTGGCCGGCAAGGGCAAGGTCGCGCCGGGATCTGTTTCCGGGCAGGCTTCCTCGAAAGTATCCGACGAAGACGTGGCCCTGGCCGGTAAAGGATTCAATTCCCAGGTCGAGGGGGACTACAAGAAAAAGAATCCCAACCTCAACTTCGCCGCCGTGGACAGTCTGGAAAAAATCAGTGTCTCCGATAAGGACGCCGCCGAGTTCATGAAGGCCGGACATCTGTCGCCCAAAGAGGTGAAAAAATGAAGACGATGGCGAAATCAGGATTGGTGGCTTTAACGGCGCTGGCTCTAGTGGGGTGCGCGACAGGCGGCCTGCCGACCGACACTGTGGGCGTTATCAGCAAAGTCGTGGAGAAACGCGAGGCGATAGCCAAGACCGCTACGTCTCTTCGCAAAGGTTTTTCCGATTTGACGCCGGAGGAAGAATACTTCATCGGCCGCGCCGTCGCCGCCCGGATACTCACCGATTATAAACAGGCCAACGACCCGGCGAAGACGAACTACATAAATCTTGTCGGCGACTATGTGGCGAAAAACTCGAAGACGCCCACGACGTTCAAGGGATATCATTTCATGCTCATCTCCAGCGACGAGGTGAACGCCTTCGCCGCGCCGGGCGGTTTTATTTTCGTAACCACCGGTCTGTACGCCAAGCTCGCCAGCGAGGAGCAGTTGGCCGCAGTGCTGGCGCATGAAGTGGCGCATGTCTCGCTCAAACACGGTTTGTCGTCCATAAAAGCCGCCAACCTGACCCAGGCGTTTACGATCCTCGGCACGGAGGCGGTGAAGGAATATTCCGGCGCACAGCTCGGAGAGCTTACGAAAGCTTTCGAGAACAGCATCAACGACGTCATCAACAGCCTTGTGGTGAACGGCTATTCGCGCAGTCAGGAGTATGACGCGGATTCGGAAGCGCTCAACACCGCTTATCGCGCCGGGTACAATCCCAAAGGACTTCCCGAGTTCTTAAAAACGCTCTCTTCCGCCAAATCCGCCAATAACGCCGGGTTTTTCAAAACGCATCCGCCTGCCAGCGACCGTTTGAAAGAGGCGGACAAATTTATCGCGTCCAATAAATTGCAGGGCGATGACGATCCCGCCCGGCAGAACAGGTTCAAGAAGTTTGCGATGAAGTGACAGATGGCGACCGTTGTCATCCTTTGTATATTAAGAGTAAGAGATAAAGCATAAGCGGGTTATCGATCAGAGATGGAG
>JADGAO010000193.1 GCA_015231995.1 Nitrospinota bacterium
TACGCTTACACAAATCGTCATTTTATATTCCCAGCACTGTAGGAAAGCCTATCATTCAAAGTGTATAATATGCAATCTATTTGCTACGGATCATTGCGTGCGTATTCCCCAAACCTTACGGTAGGCTGGGTAAGTTCTCGTCCCTAGTCCGCGTTCCGCAGTTAGTGCCTTCTACCTCTTTACTTGCTCCCTTTAATCTCAAACTCCACAGTCAACGCGCCCGTTTCCGGGGCAAGGCAGATCGAGTCGGAGCAGGACTGCCACGTCAACTCCGGTTTCCATACGGCGCGGCCCGGCGCCGCTTTTTTAGATATTTCTCCCTCGAATTTTACTTCGATCTGGCCTTCGTAAAGCGGCACACGTTCGCCTGCGATATCCTGCATTACACCGGCGGGGTATGTGAATTTTACTTTGGTGACCGGCCCATGCCCGGAATCTACGGTGACTACTTTATACTTATGATCGCCCGGCGCGTAAAGGTGCCATCCTTTGGGGATTTCGATTGATATCGCCCCTGTCACTTTCTCCCCCTGTGTGACAGTGGTTGGAAACGTGGTGGTTACTGTGATCTCCGGCAATGTGTAGCCGACATCCCCCATTCCCGCCCATGCCTGCGGGATAACCGCAACCATGACAGCTAACGTGATCCATAAAACGTGTCTCATTTTACATCCCATATTTTGCGCGCGCTTCTTTTAGTATTTCCGGCGTGATTTCGGATATGCCTTTCTCTATGGCGTAATCTTCCATCATCCGTCGGGCCATCTCGCGGACGAAGGGAGGAACCCTCTCGAACGCCTTCTCCGCATCCTCTGTCCATCGTGGTTTTTCAGCCATCAATCGTCTCCTCTACGTGACCGCCAATGCGCGTCAACTCCCGGTAAAGCCGGTCGGCGGGGCGTTTATTCACCCCGCCGACTTGACTATGTGCGCTTCGCCGAAAACATGTGCGCCTGAATGGGCGTCACTTTTTGTTTCCCAGGCTCAAAATGAAGGCGGTGAACTTCTGTATCTCCGAATCGGAGAACATCTGCCGGGGCATCCAGGCTCCCGCGTCGAACTTCGGCGGGTTGTTTATGTACGAGGCGATGTAATCCGCCTTCATTCTTTCCCCCCCGGTGTAAAGCTCCGCGCTTGACCTGCCGCCTTTGCCCGGAGCCCACATGTGGCATGACCCGCACCCGCGCATGGTTATGAACAGCGGCGCGCCGTCTTCCGGGGTGGCCGAGCCGGGTTTGTAAATGCCAGCCTCCACCACGTCCGCAGGGGCGGTCAGCTTCATCATCTGCTCCGTTACGGCTTCGGCCTCTTCTTTTGAAAGGCGGATATGGTCGGACTTCATGGCTTCCCCAGAGGCCGCCTCGCCGGCGTTGGCAGACAGGTGTGTGAAATTATACGCCCCCGATGGGCGGATGCGCGACGGAGCTTGGAGCCAGCGGATAAGCCAGTCCTGGTTATATTTGCTCCCAGCCCAGTAAAGGTCCTGCCCCTTGCGGTTGAGAAACCGCGACAAGTCCGATTTCTCCGGTTTTACGAAAGCGTGGCACGACTCGCATTTCTCTTTGATTAACTGATCGCCTTGAGCGCATTCGGAATTGGTTGCCATCGAAAACAGGATCGTAACGGCCAATAACAACAGGCTCTTCAACATCTCTACTCCAAAAAAACGGTTATTTACAGCGCCGCGTTTCACCCGTTTTTAGCAGGTTCCGTCCGGCGTGTGGCGATCAGAGTTTGAGGGTTTTCAGGTACTGGAGGAAGCTGTCGCCCAGATCGGGCCTTCGCAAGGCGAACTCCACCGTGGCTTTTAGAAAGCCGAGTTTATCGCCCGCGTCGTATCTTTTGCCCTTGAATTCCAAGGCGTACACTTTTCTTTCTTTGAGCAGGGAGTTTATGGCCCCGGTCAACTGCAACTCCCCTTTTGCGTCAAACGGGGTGTTCTCCAGGTGGCGATAGATATCCGGCGTGAGTATATACCTTCCGATTATCGCCATGTTCGACGGGGCCTTATCTCTCGGCGGTTTTTCGACCATACTCTTTATAAGGTAAAGCCCGTTTCCCAAAGGTTCCCCGTCTATTACGCCGTATGACGACACTGCCTCCATCGGGACCCGCTCCACCGCAACCACCGGCGAACCGCCGGTTTTGTGGAAAACGTCCACCAACTGCGTCATGACTGGGGAGCCTTCGGTGTAGATGATGTCGTCGCCAAGCAAAACGCCGAACGGCTCTTCGTCCGTAACGTCTTTTACGCGAAGCACCGCGTGGCCCAGGCCCTTCGGCTCTTTCTGGCGGGTGTAGATGAAGTCGCACATCTCGGAAATGCTTCTGACCATTTCGAGAAGCTCCATGTTCCCCTTCTTCTCCAGAATGTGCTCCAGCTCCACCGACCGGTCGAAATGGTCTTCTATGGCGTTTTTATTGCGGCCGGTTATCATGACGATTTCGTTCATGCCGGCGGCCATGGCCTCCTCGACGACATACTGGATGAGCGGCTTGTCCACAAGCGAGAGCATTTCTTTGGGGGTCGCTTTTGTGGCAGGAAGGAACCTCGTGCCTAATCCCGCGACAGGGAAGACGGCTTTTCTAATTCTCAAAGCGGATCCTTATGCGCTGAACAATTCCGTGGTTTCGCCAGAACAAATGATGACCGGATAATCAAGATTGACGCAGTTCTACAAATATACAACATCGGAGATGGCGGTTCAAAATAAAAAATACATTCAGTTTTTGAAACGGAACATCCATAGAGCTTCGTTAGCGCGCCCTACCTTATCGTTTCCTCGCTCAACACCTGCAATCCGGTCGTCGAATCGTACGCGCCTGCATCGAGACTCGTCCAATCGCCAATCGCAACCGCCCCGTTCATCAACCAGATAAACGTCTGCCCCGTCCCGGCGTAGCGCAAAAGAACGTCCGACTTGCCGTCGTCGTTGAAATCGCCCACCGCCTGAACATGCCAGCCCGTCGTCGAATCGTACGTCCCGGCTTGCAGGCTGGTGTTCGAACTACTGGTTCTGGCCGCTCCGTTCATGAACCAGACGACCGTCGCGCCACTCTCAGCGTTTCTCCAGAGAATGTCGGCCTTCCCATCGCCATTAAAATCGCCCACGCCATGAATCTGCCAGCCGGTTGTGGCTGTGTAAGCGCCTGCCTGAACGCTTGTGTATTTGCCGCCGACTTTGGAGGCTCCGTTCATGAACCATATCGCGGTCATGCCCGTTTCGATCTGCCGCCAGAGAATGTCGGACTTGGCGTCGCCGTTAAAGTCGCCCACGCCATGAACCTGCCAGCCAGCGGTGGACGTGTACGCCCCGGCGTTTACGTTTGTGTTCGAGCTACTGGTCACGGTTGAGCCGTTCATGAACCAGACCGCTGTCTGACCAGTCCCTGCGTTCCTCCAGAGTATGTCCGATTTGCCGTCGCCGTCGAAATCGCCAATCCCATGCGCCTGCCAGCCTGTCGTGGAGGCGTACGCTCCGGGGTTTACGCTTGTCGTTTCGTTTGTCACGACAGTCACGCCATCCATCGTCCAGACCGCCATCTGGCCCGATTGCGCGTCGCGCCACAACAGATCGTTTTTCCCGTCGCCGTCGAAATCGCCAATCCCCTGCGCCTGCCAGCCGGAGGTTGACGTGTACGCCCCGGCGTTAAGGGTTGTCGCAAGGTTCGATGTGACGGTCACGCCGTCCATCATCCACGCCTGTGTCTGGCCTGTGACCGCGTCGCGGAAAAGTATGTCCGACTTTCCATCGCCGTCGAAATCAGAAACGGGAGCTTTCACTATATTGAAATCAGCCGCCGAATCAGCGCACGCTGAAGTGGTGAACATTCCGTGGCTTCCAAACGTAGCCCCATTGGAGTTACTGGCCACCACGCGGAAATGATACGTCGTGGCGCATGTCAGCCCCGTCAGGTCTCTTGTCACAGCCTGGGCCGTGGAGCCTGTCAGCGTAACGGTGGAGGTTGGCGTTCCATACGCGGTGGTTGTCCCGTACTGGAATTTCGCCGTCGTCGTGTCGTTTTTCGGATTGACCGTGCCGTTGAGCGTCGCCCCGGTTGATGTGACGCCCGCCGCCGCGCCGGTAGCCACAACGGGCCGGTTGCAGAGCGCCGTTTTGAACGCGACATCCGCTCCCTTTTTTATCCCGCTGGGGTTTTGCGCCCAAGCCCGGAAATGATACACGGTCCCGCAGGCAAGCCCGGTCAAATCCGCCGTCACCGCCTGATCAGTCGAGCCGGTCAACGTAACGACGGAAGTCGCCGAACCATACGCAGTAGTCGTCCCGTACTGGAACTTGGCGGTGGTCGTGGAGTTCCTCGGGTTGACCGTGCCGTTTAGCGTCACGGTTTTCTGCGTTTTGTTCGTCACCGCGCCGGTGACAGGGCGCGGGGTAGTGCAGGCCGACGTGGTGAATGTTGCGTCCGACCCGTTCGTTACCCCTTTGGAATTGGCGGCCCTCACCCGGTAATGGTACGTCGTCGCGCAGGCAAGCCCGGTCGCCGCCGCCGATACGGACTGGGCGACCCTGCCGGTCAGAGTCGCTTTGGAGCTTTTCAATCCATACGCGGTGGTTTTTCCGTATTGGAATACCACGGCTGTCGAAGCGTTCTTCGGATTGACAGAGCCGTTGAAGGTCACGCCGCTTTCCGCCACGCTCGTCGCTGAATTCGTTACCGCGCCTGGAACGGTGACAGCGGCGCTTTTGAGGACGAATGTGAAACTGGCCGTGCAGGAAGCCGTCACGGCTCCAGTGGTGTAAGTCGTGGAACTCCAGTAACCGGCGGGGCATGTCCCGTTTACCCTGAGCCCTCTCGTGTAACCCGTGTTAGCAGTTACCGTAAACGAAACTGTGGAACCGCTTGTCACATCCTGGCTTGCTGGCGTCACAGATCCGCCGGTTCCGTTGGTGGCCGATACCGTGATAGCGGTCGAGGTTATGGTGTACGTTCCGGTGGCGGTCGTAGTTTGCCCATCCGTTATGGTCACGTTCTGGTTGGCGGGCGACGTATAACCGGCCACAGTATTGAACGACACGGAGTGAGAGCCGGGGGAGAGGTTTGACACAGTCGCTCCGCTGGCCTGCCATGTCCCGCTATTCACGCGCCACTGCGCCCCCGCCGTCACAGCCTCGGCGGGCGATATGTTGACGGTCAGGGAACCGGAGCCGGAGTTGGAGGCGCGCCAGTTAGCCGCGACGCTGACCGTATTGTTGAGGGAAAGCGCATTGTCCGCATTCGACGCGCCGGTGACGGCGGCGTTATAGTTGACGCCGGGATTGGACCAATAGTTGATGCGGGCGCAAGTGACCCCAACGGCGGCGCAGGCGTCATTGTAGGCCATCACCGTCCTGAAGCGGTTTGTCGTATCCGTATAACCGTGGCTGTACGAAAAAGCCCCGTTGCCTGGGGCCACATATGTGTCGTGGTGGGATCCCAGATTGTGGCCCATCTCATGGCCGAAAGAGTAATAGCCCGTGGCGCAAGAGTGATGGACGACGCTGAATGCGTTTGAATCGAACGTGGAGGAGGGCGACGTCATCAGATAGGCAAGGCCGCAATAAGCCGAGTTGTTTATCCAGAGGCTCACCATGTCCGCTGTGTAAGTGTTTCTCAGCGTGTGGATGTTGTCCATATTCCCGTCTGATGTTCCTCTCACGTCCGCCAGCGCCTGGGAAAACCCGGCGGATCCGGCTCCCTCCGAATAAGAGACTTCCGCGCTGTGGGCAAGCGTTATGCGTTGTGTCACGCCGCTGTTGGCGTACCCCTGGTTCGTTTCCGAAACGCCCAGGTTTACGAGCGCCTGCATCGCCGCCGTCCCACCCGCCGCCGTCCGCGCATTGGCCGTGTATACCACCATTATGCTGATGGTCGTCCCGTCGTCGGGAACGGGAGCGGGCGCGTTTAACCCCTGCGGGGAGGCTTTGGGAGCTGGTGTTGCGTCTGAGTCGGGAATGGCTGGCGGGGTTACGGGAACCGGGTCAAGTTCTGTGGGAAACCTGGCGGTGTCCACCTCCTGGACGGACTGTATCCCGGACGGCGCGACGCGAATCTGGTAGATTACGCTTCCCCAACCCGGCCTGATATTCCCCGTCACCACTCCAGAGCCGAAGACGAACGTGGCGCTGTTTATGAGAGTCTTGCCCCCGGATATGGAGCCGGTCAGGATAGTGAATTGGCCGTCGCGCGATTTCCCGGTCTTCTCGGGAACGAAGTCGAGCCTGACATCTGGGAAAAGGTTTAACGATATCGGTTGCGGGGCCAGTCCCTCCGATGTCTGGTCGGCCACGGACGACAGACCCTGGAGGTTTATAATTACCGGGCGTTCACGGACTATCGTGGGATCGGCGTCTGGTTGCCCCAAAACTCCCGCTCCGACCGAAGATGGATGATCGGCGAATAGCTCTACCGGAGCGTCTGCGTAAGCTTTCCCCATAAAGAAGGTTCCGGCGGCGACGCTCAACGCCAGCGCAATTACGCCGAAT
>JADGAO010000194.1 GCA_015231995.1 Nitrospinota bacterium
GAACCTTTCCGCCTTCGATCTGGACATGGAGCTAACCGCTCCGGGCAGTGGGGTGACGGCTCTTTTCGGGCCTTCCGGGTCGGGTAAGACGACATTTCTGAGGCTGATAGCCGGGCTTTCACGCCCCGACAGCGGATTCTTCAAGGTCAACGGAGAAGTGTGGCAGGATAGCGATTCCGCCCTGTTCATGCCGCCCCACAAACGGCCGGTCGGGTTCGTGTTTCAGGACTCCCGCCTTTTTTCCCATCTTACGGTTAGGGAGAACCTTCTGTACGGATATAATCGTCTTCCCGTCGAGCGCCGGATAGTAAAGATTGACGATGTTATCCGGTGGCTTTCCCTCGAAAGCCTGCTTGCCCGGTATCCCTCGATGATCTCCGGGGGCCAACGGCAAAGAGTTTCCATTGGCAGGGCGCTGTTACGAAGCCCCCGGCTTTTGTTGTTCGACGAGCCGCTGGCGTCGCTGGACTCGGAAGGCAAATCGGAGATACTCCATTACCTGGAGACGCTTAAGGACGAACTGCCTGCGCCATCCATTTACGTGACTCACTCCATGGATGAGGTCGCCCGCGTCGCCGATCACATGGCTCTGGTTCGCGATGGCAAAATAATCCGCTCCGGCCCCGTGGCGCAGATGTTCACAAGCCTTGATTCGCCTCTTGCGTTGGATGAAGAGGCGGGCGCGGCCCTGGACGCCGTGGTGATCGGGCATGATTCGGAATATCACTTGACCACGCTCAAGTTTGCTGGGGGGATCATGAGCGTATCCAACAGCGGGCTTTCCGTGGGAACCAGGGTGCGAGTGCGCGTGATCGCCTCCGACGTGAGCCTGAGCCTGAACAAACCCGAAGGTTCCAGCGTGCTGAACGTGCTTGAGGCGGTGGTGACAGGAGTGGCCGAAAAAAGCCTTTCGCAGGTGATAGTGGGTATTGACGCCGGAGGGGCGGGCCTGCTGGCGCGTATCACGAAAAAATCGGCGTTTGCGCTGGGGATAAGGCCTGGCGTTAAGGTTTACGCGTTGGTCAAGAGCGTTGCGGTTATAACATGACGCGACGCGTTGTTTTTACACGCTGGAAATTTCGGACGAGAGCGCCGGCAACTGGATGTTGTAGGTCTTTATCTTTCTCCATAGTGTGTTCCGGCCTATCGCCAGAATGCCTGCTGTTTTTTTCTGGTTCCAGTTCGTGGACTTGAGAGTCTCCAGAATGTACTTTTTTTCCAGATCCTCAAGCGTCATAGGGTGATGCATAACGATGTTGGTAAGAGTCTCTTCGGTGTTTATTATGGACTTGGGGAGGTCGTCAATCTCTATGACGCCAGCCCTGCATAA
This sequence comes from Nitrospinota bacterium, assembly GCA_015231995.1. GTDB lineage: Bacteria > Nitrospinota_A > UBA7883 > UBA7883 > JACRLM01 > JADGAO01. The sequence continues at coordinate 1,331 of JADGAO010000194.1, forward strand.
CGCGACGGCGCTTTCGACGCAGTTTTCCAGTTCCCTCACGTTTCCGGGCCACGGATAGCGTAACAGCGAGTTGAGCGCATCGCGGGAGAAACCTTTGATATCCTTTTTCATCGTCATAGAGAACTTCTCCAGAAAGCTGTTGCACAGCAAAAGGACATCCCCGGCTCGCTCCCGCAAAGACGGAAGGGATATTTCGACAACCCTGAGCCTGTAATAAAGGTCCTCCCGGAACTCCCCCGATTTGACAAGATCGGTGAGCCTTCGGTTTGAGGCGGATATGAGGCGTGTATTTATTTTCAATACCTTGTTACTTCCCAGCCGCTGAATAGACTTGTCCTGCAAAACACGCAATAGTTTCGCCTGGACGGAAAGAGGCATGGAGCCAACTTCGTCAAGAAAAAGCGTTCCGCCGTCCGCCTCCTCGAATAGGCCCACCCGGTTTGCGATGGCTCCGGTGAACGAGCCTTTGACGTGACCGAAAAGTTCGCTTTCCAGCAGGTTTTCATTGATTCCGCTACAATTGATTGCGACAAACGGGCCGGAGGCCCTAGGGCTTTTGTTGTGGATCGCCCGGGCTACCAAGTCCTTGCCGGTTCCGTTCTCACCTTCAATAAGCGCGGAAACATCGGTCTCCGCTATCCTGTTAACTATGTCCAACGCCTCAAGCAGGCGGGGGCTTTGCCCCATGATATTGTGAAAGTCGTATTTTTTTAGAAACTCCTTCTTGAGGGTTTTAACCTCGGTTACGAGGTTCTTTCTCTCAATGGCTTTGAGCGCCGTGAAAAGGAGCTTATCGGAGTCTATGGGCTTTATCATGTAATCGAAGGCTCCTAGCCGCATCGCATCCACAGCCGATTTAACCGTGCCATAAGCGGTGAGTACTATGACCTCTGCCCGTTTGTTAAGGGCCTTGGCATACTCCAGTATCTCCTGTCCTGACCCGTCGTTGAGCCTCAAGTCGGTGACGATTATGTCGTAAATGCCTTTTTCAAGAAGGAACCGGCCATCCTTGACGCTTGAAGCCAGGTCAACGGCCCAACCTTCGTTCGTGAAAAGTATCTCAAGCGTCGTGAGTATGGAGCTTTCGTCATCTACGATGAGAATGGAGCCTGAGAAGTTTTTCATGCCATTTTCCACCGTTACCGGTCGTAGTTAAATCGTATCCTGCCGCTTACAGCTATTAAGCCAGTTCATGCGTCACTGGAAATGCAATGCAAAATTCAGACCCCTTTCCCAGTTCGCTTGTCATGGAGATGGAACCGTTATGTTGATCCACGATCCTTCTTACAATCGCCATTCCAAGTCCAAGCCCTCCAGACTTTTTTGTGTAAAATGGGATAAAACAGTTTTCTTTCTCTTCCGCTGTCATGCCGACGCCCGAATCCTTTACGCTGAAAAAGATGCTCCCTTTCATCGTTCCCGTAGCCACTTTTATCAAGCCCCCGCCAGGCATGGACTGTATGCCGTTCATCAACAGGTTCCACATTATTTGACGCATCATGCCATGGTCAAGAGGCGCGCCCGGCAGTGATGTGCTGAATTCGCTCACTATCTCCAGCGGTTGATCGGCCTTTCTCTGGTGCTTAAGTAGCTCTATAGTCTCGCTAAGTAGCATGTTCAGGTCGCATGGCGTTTTCCTGGGGCTTCTTGACTGAGCAAAGCTCAGGAAGTCGTTGAGCGTTGTGTTTAAACGCGCAGTTTCCTTATTGATTATGGATAGCAATCGTCCGCTCTGCTCCGCCGTCACCTTTCCAGAGTCCTGCGCGACTATCTGCATGGCCGTTATGAGGGCGTTAAGAGGGTTGCGTATCTCATGCGCCATGCCCGCCGCCATCTGCCCCATCAGGGCGAGCCGCTCCTTTCGTTTAAGGTCTTCCTTCAGAGTTACCTGGTGCGTGATGTCAAGCGACAGCTCCAAAGCCCCGATCACCCTGTTTTCGGAGTCGTGAAGGGGGGCCGCCACGATATTGAAAGTCTTGTCACCGCCTCCGGCGACTTTTTTTATGGATTCGCATGTGACTATTCGCTCTGTGGCGAATGATTCCTCCACGGGGCAGTTGGGGCATGTGGATTTGCCAGTTTTGTCGAAACAGCGCTTTTCGAGGCTTTCGCCGAACCAGATGTTATGTATCTTGTTCTGCCAGGTTACGTTCATTTCCCTGTCAACTACGATCATCCCGGCGTGGATGCCGTTGAGAATGTTATTGAGTTTCTCCTTCTCGATGGTAAGCTCCCGGTTGATATGGCCGTACCTGCCCAGTATGGCGTCGTAAAATTCCATGAAAAGGGTGATCTCGTCTTTCATCCACGGGGATGTTGATCGCTCGGCTCCGGCCAATTCGGGAAGCTTGCTTATTTTGTCGGAAAGTGTTTCGAGGGGGCGCAGGAGCCTCTTTGAAATGTAATAGCCGATTATTGTGGCCATGGAAGCCATTGCAAGGCTGAGGAACAGCATTTTCTCCCTGGACTCCCTTATCTTCTCCATCAGCCATTTTTCGGAAATGCCGATCACCGCCCACCCGATTTTTTCCCGTCCCATCGTCACCGGGGCGGCGAAGTGGTACATCTCTTCCTCGCCGGGTTTGATCTCGCTCCATATGCTCACTTCGCTGTCCGTCTGCGCCATGAGGGTTCCAGGCAAGTCGAACTGGGTAAGGAGAGGGAATTTGCCTGGCTTGGAATGCGCCGCAACCCTGTCTTTGGAGTCCAATATCGCGGCGTACTCGATTGAACTAAAAAAAATGGTCTGCTCGTTCCTTGTCTCCGTCATCTCCTGAACGGATTTAAAAAGCTCCCATGTGTCCCCTTTGGAGAGGTAGGCGGAGCTTCTTGTGGCCAACTCCTTTGCCGACTTTACACCCAGAAGCCTGAGTTGACTTTCCAAGGATGAAATCCCACTCTGATAAGAAAGATAAGTCAGAGCAAGGGATGAAATAAAGATAGACAGGGCTAGCAAAATGTTTATTTTCGTCCCGACGGAGAGCCTTCTCTCCAGCGTCTTCAAACCCTGGAGGATCATTTTTTTTCAACCGCGACGGATTTGGACACTTGCAAACCCTTTGCGCGTATGGCGTCGTAGTCCGAATCGCGCCCCACCGCAAAGCCGCCTAACTGCATCATCTCCAGGATCAACCTTCCTTGTCGTGATTGGCCCATGTTAAGGAATACTCCGCGCAGTTCGCGCTTCAACGGCTCCGGTAATCCCGGCCGCACTACCATGGGGGTAATCGGCATGTATTCGGACTTTTCGATTACCTTTGTCTGGTCTGTTTGCTCCGGGCTTGTGGTGTTGGCGGTCTCCCAAACATAGCTGTCCACGTTGGCCGCATCCGCAAGCTTGACGGACACCGCCTCGATGCAGTTGTAATGGCTGTAAGAGAAAAAGTGACTTCTGAAAAACGACTGCGGCGTCTCCCCGATTTTGTGAAGGTTGAACACTGGCGCCAGATAACCGGAGTTGGAAAGCGGATCGGAGAAACAGAAAGTTTTGCCTCGCAGGTCTTTTAACGATGCATAAGGGCTGGACTTATGCGTAATCAGATAGGATTGATAAACCGGTTTGCCCTTGAAGACCGGAACCGCAAGTAACTCCAGCCCGAACTTGTCGTGATCCAAAACGTAAGGAAGCCCGCAGACGAACGCAAAATCCACCTGCCCGTTGGACAAAAGGAAACTCATCTCCTGATACGATTTGCGGGAGACTATTTCGACGGGAACCCCAAGCTTGTCCTCAATAAGGTTTACAAGCCTTTTGTGAGCGCTAAGATTCTTCTCTAGCGTGACCGCCGTCAAGCCGAACCGGAGCTTGGGTGCAAGTGTTTTTTCCTCAGCCACCGTAGACAATACGGTTGCGGCCAATATGGCGGCACAGAGAAAAACGAGCCTGAGCTTTTTCATATTGCGGATAATCCTGTTTCCGCTTTGCGCGATCAAAATAACTCCGCCATCAAGCGCCGTGTGTTGCGTTTGAGGCGATATGTCGGATCGTCTAAATATAATGGGAGTATTTCGACGCTCAGGTCAAGAGTTTATTGCGCTCTTGTAGAATCGGGGAAATCGCGCATGGGCCGTATTTGAGAGTTATCATGCCTTAACCCCGAAACGAGCAGAGCTACGGTGCAAACCGAATAAACCCAAGCACGGCTCCAGATTGGAACATTAGTGTTCCATGTGAACGTTAAAGCCATTTCACAATCCTCCGTTAACGGAAAACATTTCCAACCATAATCATCGTGTTTTCAAGATGTTTGCCGTATTTGAAACGATCATGAGATTTACTCAGGCGCTTGGGGTGACTTGGGCATCTGGATTGCTGATGGATATAGCAGTCAAAACTGGCTCTGCGTCTTCGGGGGCGCCGGTGACCAGCAGATTCTGGGGCTTGATATAGTCAGGGGGCAAAAGGTTTATGGCTAAACAAATGGTCATGGTCATTGACGTGCGTAGGTGCATCGGATGTCAGGCGTGCACTGTCGCCTGCAAGACGGAAAACAAGGTGGGCTTGGGCAGATGGCGAACCATGGTTCGCACCATCGAGAAGGGGCAGTATCCGCATACAAAGCGTCATTTCTTCCCGACGCTATGCAACCAGTGCGGTAACTGCATGAAGGCGTCGAAGAAAAACGGCGGCGACATGTTTTTCAAACGTCCGGACGGGATCGTGGATTTCGACCAGTCCAAGGCGAAAAAAGACGCAAGTGGCGTTTACGAGCCAGCGGCGGTTGAGGCGTGCCCGGTGGAAGCGATTTCATGGGACAAGCACACCGGCCTGCCCGACAAATGCAACTTCTGCGCTCACAGGGTTGACGCCGGTTTGATGCCAGCCTGCGTTCAGACATGCATAGGCAAAGCGAGGGTTTTCGGAGACATCAACGACCCCGACAGCGAAGTCAGCCGTCTCATCGCCGCAAACCCCATGCAACAGGTTAAGCCCAGCGAGAAATGCCCCAGTGTGCATTACATAGGTTTGGACACGATATT
>JADGAO010000195.1 GCA_015231995.1 Nitrospinota bacterium
AACCGCTTCCAACAGAACGCCTATAGCGAAGAGGGCCACAATGCGGTGTTTCATCAAACGCGCTCCATTCGAAATGTAAAGACGATTATAACGTCCGCAAGGCTAAGAGGCAAAGTTTGATAGCCTTCTATTTTAGGCCTCATGTTGTAGGGGCGACCCACCGGGTCGCCCCTACAAAATCTTCTGCAGTCTTCTCTTATCAGGGAATCAAGATGAAGCGTGACGAAAGTGAAGAAACTGATAAATTGCGATAACATGAGCCGTCACGCTTACGCTTTCAACCATGACGCAGAATGTTTTGGAGAGATCGCCGCCCCATGCAGGGATATCAAATCGCTAAAAGAGTTTTCGACGTAGTCGTCACGCTTGCGGTTGCGCCTGTCGCGCTTGTCGTGATGGGGGCGGTGGCTGTGGCGGTTAAGTTTACGTCACCGGGGCCTGCGTTGATCATGTCAAAACGGGTGGGGCGCGGCAGGGCCTGTTTCTGGATGCTCAAAGTCCGCACGATGCGAGTGGACACGCCACAAGTGGCCACTCATCTGCTCGCCGATCCGGCCCAATACCTGACCCCGATCGGCGGTTTCCTCAGGAAAACCAGCCTCGACGAACTGCCGCAGTTGTGGAACATACTCAAAGGCGACATGAGTTTCGTCGGGCCGCGCCCCGCTTTGTTCAACCAGGACGATCTGGTCGCGCTCCGCGAGAAATACGGGATTAACGACATGACGCCCGGACTGACCGGCTGGGCGCAGGTCACCGGCAGGGACGAGCTTGCGATACCCGAAAAAGTGACACGGGAGGTTTATTACAAGGAACGCCAATCGTTCTGGTTCGACTTGCGTATCATCTGGATGACCGTCGTGAAGGTGGCGAAAAAAGAGGGAGTGAGGCACTGAATTCTGTAGGGGCGCGTCGCGACGCGCCCATCTTAAGGAAGGGCGGTTCTCGAACCGTCCCTACCGGAGGAAAGTATCGCGTTCGCAATTTGTCATTCTGGGGTGAAGCGTTGTCATTCTGAGCAACGCGAAGAATCTATCAAAAAGAATATTTCGTTATACTTTGATCCTTCGGTCGCAGGGCCTCCCTCAGGACGACAAAACATGAAAAATCAGGCTCCGATTGGCGCGGTCTGGCTCCTCTTTTCTGCGGCGAGGCTGGCGGCCACGAAAAAATAGATGAGCATCTGCATTACCGCCGCGCCGAAGTTATACTCGAACATCCCGGCCACCAAAAACGCGGCGATCGTTGACATGCCCATCGCGGCGGCGGCGCGAATATGTCCCGCGCCCATCCTTCGCCACGCCGAAACCGTTTTCCACAAAGCCACCGCCCATATTGACAGCCACGCCAAAAGTCCCGCTCCGCCCCGCTCCGCCGCGATCTCAATGACGTTGTTATGCAGATGCGAAATGTTAGGCTCTTTCACATCCGGGTGGCGGTATTTGGGATAGACCAGCGGGAAAGAGTTCTGCCCCACGCCGAAAAACGGGTGATCCCGCGCAATGCGGATACCGGCCGACCATAGGTACAACCGCTCTTTATTAGTTTCGTTTTGCGTGTTGGCGACGCTCAAAACCCTCTCCTGGATATGCGAAGGGGCAAGAGCTATCGCTATCGCCGCGACTATCGGGGCAGAGGCGCCAGCCCAGGGGCTTCGCAAAGCCAACAGCAGGAAAGCGCCCACAAACAATCCAACCATCGCGTTCCTTGTCAACGAGACGGCGATCGCCGCCGTCATCAATGCCGTCGCCGCATAAAGCCATCCGGCCGATTTCCCCTGCCGTCCGAACAGGGCCACGGCCAGAGCAGACACCGCGCCCAGCATCAGCAATCCGGCGAAGGTCATGTAGATGCTTTGGAACCCGGATATGCGGTTGTTGATCTCTACTCCCCTTACGACAGCCTGTCCCAGGCCGTGAACGGCGGCTACCGCGCCACCGCCCACGGCGACCTTGACGGCGGTAATGATCCGTTCCGGGTGGCGCGACAGATAGTCGTAGGCGGCGAAGAAGATGAAAAAGTGGAAAAGGTCTTTGGAATCCCGGACGGATTCCATTACGTCATACGAAGCGAGGGCGGAAACTGCGGACATGACGGCGAACAGCGCTATCGGCCATTTTAACGCCGAAAAATCAGGTTTCTGCCCGGATGAGAACCATCTTCCCATCCAGCATATCACCAGCCCGGCGGCGGCCATCTGAGCCGCAGAGATGGAGACGAAATCGGTCGCGGCGAAAATGAGAAGGAAGACCCATCCGGCCCTGTCCCATTTCTCCGGCGAGCCCAGGCGAGAGGTCATCGCGTCTTCAGGTGCGTGTACAGCGTTGACTCGTAGCGCAGGCCGTTGTAGTAGGCGATCAGCCCGTAGGACTCCGCGGGGTTGACCTCCTCGTCCCGCCCCTCCCCCTGCACATAGCAATACCAATAAATACGCTCCGGGTTGACGGCCTTGTCAATGTACGGCATGTTCAAATCGAAGTAGGATTTCTGCGCGCTTTGCCCGCTCTTCCCTGTCTCGGTGATCCACACGGGCATACCCGCGTCCCTAACCGTCGGGCCGCCGATGGAGCTGATTTCTATCTCCATGTCAGAATAGTAGTGAATGTTCAACACGTCCGCATGCCGCGAAAGGCCGAGGTCAACGAGTCTTTGGAGCCACTCCCATTTGGTTATCCCGTCGCTCGTGGCGTTGGCTGTGGCGGCGGAGACGATTTTGGCGGAAGGATCCGTGGCGCGTATAGCGGCGGAGACCTTTTGCAACAGGTCGAAATAATCATCCGCGCTTCCGTTGAGAACGTTAAACTTAAACTCGTCCGGTTCGTTCCAAACCTCCCAACTCTTGATCCGGCCCTTGTAACGGCTCACGACCGGTATGACATAGTCGTTGATGAACACCGTTTTCCAGTTCGCGTCTCCCTCGAGCCAGTTGGGGACGTATCCGAGTATCGGCAGTACGTCGAGGCCGGCCGCTTCTGCGGCGTTTACGATCCCGTCGAACCTTGCAAAGCTCGGCTGTGCTCCGTTGGAGGACATGTAGGATGTGTCGAACCAGAATGTAGCCCTTATATAATTAACCTTGAGCGACTTTATGTCAGACATCTGGGCCGCCAGGCTACCGGCGGTCCTGTTGCCGGGAAACATAGTCAATCCCATTTTTTCGTAGGGAGGCCGTGGTGTGCCGCTGATGGCCGTCTGGAGGGCTATCTCCTCCGCGCAGGACGCAACCAAAGCCAGCGCCGCAACGGCCAGCGACAACTGCCCAAAAATGGACGCCGCTCTTTTCATTCAACCTCCATTTGGGATAACGCCGCGCCGCCCTGCGCCGGGGTTTCCCCTGCGAATTGCGATTCGAAAAGGCGCCTGTATAGCCCCCCTGCCGCCATAAGCTCCTCGTGCGAACCGGCCTGCGCGATAGAGCCTTTGTTCAACACGATGATGCGGTCGGCGTTTATTATCGTCGAGAGCCTGTGGGCGATAACGAACGTCGTCCTTCCGGTGAGAAGATTCGTCAAGGCCTTCTGCACCATCTTCTCCGATTCCGAATCGAGCGCCGACGTGGCCTCGTCGAGAATCATTATCGCCGGGTTTTTCATAATGGCGCGCGCGATTGATATGCGCTGGCGCTGGCCGCCGGAGAGCTTGGCCCCCCGCTCGCCTATCACTGTGTCGTATCCATTGGGCATCTCGACGATGAACTCATGGGCGTATGCCGCCTTTGCCGCAGAGACCACCTGTTCGAAGTCCGCGTCGTTTCTGCCGTAAGCTATGTTGTTCCTGACCGTGTCGTGGAAAAGGAACACGTCCTGCGTCACGATGCCGATCTGGGCGCGAAGCGACTTGACCGTCACGTCCCGCGTGTCCACCCCGTCAATAAGCACAGCCCCCCGCGTTGCGTCCAGAAAACGCGGGATAAGGTTGACCAACGTGGTCTTCCCCGCGCCCGACGGCCCGACAAGCGCGATAACCTCCCCTTTTTTCACGGAGAGGTTTATCCCGGACAGCGCGTTCTTTCCCTGATCGTAGGCGAAACCCACGTCTATGAACTCGACGCTTCTCTTTAATGGCGATATCTCCACTGCGTCCGGTTTTTCCGTGATGGACGGCGGGGTGTCCATCAACTCGAATATGCGCCGCGCCGCCGCCATCGCGTGTTGTATCTTGTTATTGACGCGGGAGAGCTTGGATATGGGGGCGTAGAGCATGAATAGCGCGGTGAGAAACGAGAAGAAGGCGCCGACGGTGGTCTCCCCGCTCATCACCATGCTACCGCCGTAATAGATGATGCCCGCGATGCCGAACGCGCCCAGAAACTCCAGCAATGGGCTGGAAAGCTCGTTTATCACTATGGTGCGCCGCACCGTCTCGAAGTATTCCTGATTACCCTTCTTGAACCTGTCTATCTCGTAATCTTCCATCCCGAACGCCTGCACCACGCGGATACCGGAACACGTCTCGTGAAGCATGGCGGTCATGTCGGCCATACGCTCCTGCGACTCTTTGGCGACGACTCGAAGGGATCGTCCCAGCCTCTGGATAAGCCCGCCGGAGAGGGGGATGACGAGAATGGCGACCAGGGCCATCTTCCAGTCCCTGTACAACACCACTCCAAGCAGGGCGATCATCGTGAGCGATTCGCGGATAAAGTCGTAGACGACGATGGAGACAGCGTCCTGCACAACCGTAACATCGTTGGTGACGCGGGACATGATCTGCCCCGTCTGGCGGGTCTGGTAGAACCCGACCGACAGGCGCTGAAGTTTGGCGAAAAGCTCGTTTCGTATGTCCCGCACGGCCAGCTGACCGATGGCCTGCATGATGGACGAGGCGAAGTACCTGCCAATTCCGCGCACAAGGTAAATCACCACAACGCCTAGCGGCAAAAGGGCCAGCGAGCTTTGATCCTTGCTCATGAAAATGTTGTCGAGTATCGGCTCGATGATTAGCGCGGCGGCGCCTGCAGTGGCCGAGACCGCCACCATGAACAGCGAGGCGACGGCAAACCTTACGCCGTAAGGCTTAAGGTAGGAGAGCAGGCGTAGATATAGCTCCATCAGCGCAAAAGTTCCACCGCCGAGCCTGTCTTGCCCAGGACGGAGTCCCGAACCAGCCCGACGCTAATCATGTTCATGCAATCGAAGTGGGGACACTTCTCCATAACGCACCTGGCGCAGGCGGCGACGTTTGGGACCAGCGCCGTGTCTTTGGAGCCGATGGGACCCCACCTTTGCGGCAGGCAGACGAAAATCGGGCAGTATATGCCAACCACAGGCGTACCCAGCGCGGAAGCCATGTGCAATGGGCCTGTGCTTCCCGCCACGAACACGTCCAGTTGCGACAGGACGCTGGCAAGCTCCATGAGTTTCCCGCTCCCGATATGTTTCGACGCTAATCCGCCGGATGACCTGATCACCCGCTCCACAAGCTCCTTCTCGGCGAAAGAACCAGTGACGACCACATCGCAACCGGAACCGGTCAACTCCCGCACCAACTCGACATACCGCTCCTCCGGCCAGTTCCGGGCCGATCCGCCGCTTCCGGGATGCACGCCCACCAACGGCCTGCCTTCGACACGCGTAAGCTTTATCGCAGGCGGATTGGGCGGCGTTAAAAACGCCACGCGGACGGGAGGCGCGCCAAACACGCTCAGCAGATCGAGGTTATGATCGGTCTCGTGCCGCAGGGTTTTGGAGCGGCGCTGGCGCACGCGATGGGTCAACATGGCCTGCGCTATTTTCGTGGCCGGGCCGACCCTTACAGGTATCCCCGCCAATGCGGTGAGCGCCGCCACCGAGAAATTGGAAAACAGTATCACCGCCGCGTCGAACTTCCGTTTCCTGATTTCCGGCAGGAGGCGTTTGAACTCGTGCAACGGGATCCGCGAGGTGTCCGAATCGAAAGAGATGACGTCGTCAACGTCCGGCCTGCCCTCAAGAAGCTCGGCGGTCTGGCTCCTTGTAAGCGCGCAGATGCTGGCGCGTGGAAACGCCGATTTCAGCGACGTGAACACAGGCAGGGAAAGGACAATGTCCCCGATCCTGTCGGTTCTGGCCACCAATATTCTGGCGCGTTCGGGAAGTGTTATGGTTTTCGAATTCATCAGGTTATTTTAGCACGTTGAGCCAGATACACGCCGCGCCGCAAGCCTGCAACATCCTCCACGAGGTTTCAGTGGACGATTTCGGAGAAGTTGCCATGAAAACCGGATGACCCGCCGCGCATGGTGTTGCGGATGACGGACATCAGCGGATCCGGGAAGATTTCGTCCAACTCGTCCAGATAT
>JADGAO010000196.1 GCA_015231995.1 Nitrospinota bacterium
CCCGCCGCGAACAGGCCGCGTATGTTTGTGCGGGAAGCCATGTCCACCTTCACGCCTCCGCACATATAATGAGCCGCTGGCACCACTGGTATCATCTCTTTGGTGGGATCGAACCCGAACTTCAAACACGAGGCGTGGATAGTGGGGAACCTTTGCCGGAAGACTTCCGGATTTATCATCGTGGTGTCCAGATAGACGAAATCGTAACCCCATTTTTTCATCTCGCGGTCAATGGCGCGGGCCACGATATCGCGCGGGGCCAGCGACCCCATCGGGTGGTACTCTTTCATGAACGCTTCGCCGCCGGGCCGTTTAAGCTCCGCCCCCTCGCCCCGCACCGCCTCGGATATCAGAAACGATTTGGCCAGCGGATGATACAGGCATGTCGGGTGGAACTGCATGAACTCCATGTTGGCGACCGTCGCCCCGATCCTGCGGGCCATGGCGATGCCGTCGCCGGAGGCTATATCGGGGTTGGAGGTGTAAAGATAAACCTTCCCCACCCCGCCTGTCGCAAGCAGAACGGATTTCGACGCGAAAAATTTGATGTCTCCCGTGGCTTTGTCCATGACGTAGGCTCCGGCCACGATGTCGTCTTCCGAACCGGGTTTGACGCGGCCGGGGTCGAGCTTGGCTTTGGAGACGAGGTTTACGGCCATGTGGTTTTCGAACACGGAGATGTTTGGCGACATCTTGACGGACTCGATGAGCGCCCTCTCGATTTCCGCGCCGGTCAGGTCGGCGGTGTGGACTATCCGCCTTCTGGTATGCCCACCTTCCATGCCAAGGTCTAAGGCGTTTTCCTTCTGTGAAAATCTCGCGCCGAACTCCACCAGGTCGCGTATAGCCTTGGGGCCGTTCTCCACCAACAACCTGACGGCCCTCTCGTCGCACAACCCCGCCCCGGCGTTTACCGTGTCGCGGAAGTGGAACTCGAACGAATCGTCGCCGGACAAAACCGCCGCGATCCCGCCTTGCGCGTAATTGGTGTTGGACTCGGCCAGTTCTTTTTTGGTGACTACCGCCACCTTGCCGAACCGCGCCGTTTTGAGGGCGAAGGTAAGCCCGGCGATGCCGGAGCCTATTACGAGGAAATCGAAATCACGTTTTGACATGAGATACACCGAAAAGCTTGACCTGATATCCGAACGCCATTAAGAGTTTGCTTCCCAGTGGCCGCCTGGGGCAGTCGCCAAGATGCCGGAAGAGCATCCTTCACCCCGCCGTCTTTGCTTGTCAAATATATTGCGTCAGGAGTCCGGGGTGAAGAACACCACCAACAGCGGCAAAACCCGCCGCGCAGGCGGGATAACCTTGTGGTTGGCTGTAATGGGAAAGCCTGCCGGAAAACGGGACGCCCTTCAAAGCTCCGTGCGGAACTCGAAGTTGTAAGAGCCTATCGAAAATTTGTCCCCGTTGACAAGTATCCGCTTGTCCTCCTGCTTGCCGTTGATCTTCAACCGGGCAAAGCCGCTCTGGTATGTAATCTCGTACTGGTCGTCCACCTTGGATATGACGGCGGCGATCTTGCCTACGGTAAGCCCCTTTATCTGGATGTCCGCCGTATCCGACGAGCCGATGATGGTAGAACCCCTGTCGAGCTTTATCACTTTGGGAGCGCCGGAAGCCTGCATCATGAACAGCTTGGCCGACTCTTTCCGGGACGGGTCTATCTTCTGCGTAACGTCCACAGAGCCTGTTTGCGGCTGTGTGATGGCCCTCAGCTTGGAGGGGTCCATCATCATCGTCCTGCCGCCGACATCCTGGTCGAAACCAAGATCGAAAGTCTCTTCCTTGGACTCTTCGGGGTTGTCGAACTTCAGGACGTGCCTGCCGACGGTTATCATATCGCCCGACTTAAGCTCTTTGCTGGTGACGCGCTCGTCGTTGACAAACGTGCCGTTGGTGCTGTTGAGGTCGGTAAGCGTGTAGATGTTCCCGTTTTTTTCTATCTTAAGGTGGCGGGCGGAAACGGACGGGTTTTTAATGAGGATATCCCCGACTTCCCTCCCGACGGTGATGCTTTTGGAAAGCTCCACTTCCTGGAGTGTTTTGTCTTTGAACGTTATTATCAGTTTAGCCATATATTTTGTTTCAAAATTATATCACAAACATCCACACCGGAGTCCACATCCCAAAACGCCCACCGGGGCGTTCCGACTGCCGGATATATTACCATTTTTCTCCAATTATGTTCGTTATTAATCTTTTAAGGGAGACGGAATGGCGCTTGCCCGCTTTGGCCACGGAATCGTGGGTCAACGGCTTCCCCTCGCCCTCGGCTGTGTTGGCGATCACCGCAAGCGCCGTCACCGACACTCCGGCGTGGGCGGCGGCTATAACCTCCGGGATAGTGGACATGCAGACTGCGTCGGCTCCGGCCGCCACCAACAACCGCCGTTCGGCCGCCGTCTCGTAAACGGGGCCTCTGGTGGCCGCAAGCACGCCAACGCTCCCGCGCGCCCGCGAACGCCTTAACAGGTTCTCCGCCTTCTCCAGCGTCAGCTTGCTGTACGCTTCGGAAAGGTCCACGAAAATGGACGGTTCCATGCGTGGGTCCTTCCCGGACAACGGATTGTCGCCCATCATGTTGATGTGATCCCGCACAAACATGACGTCGCCCTGTTTATAGTCGGGATTGAGCGCCCCAGCCGATGTGGTTATGATAAGCCGCTCCACGCCCATCTCGATAAACGTCTTCACGGGATGGACTGTCTCGTCCATGGAGCCGCACTCGTAATAGTGGATACGTCCCTCGCAAAACAGGGTCGCAACCCCGTTAACATCTCCACAGCTGACAATTCCGGGATGGCCGGGAACGCCCGGTTCCGTAAAACCGGGAACCTCGGAGAATGACACAGTCTTGCCGCGAACCAGCGAACCGGCGGGGAATAGTCCCGAACCAAGTATCACCGCAACCTTCGGGTCAACGCCGAATGCCCGCCGGAGCGAGTCCGCCGCCGCTTTCGGGTCGGCGGCTTTCACGCCCCTGCCGCCACGCCGGGCGCTCATCCAGGACTTCATCTTCGATATGTCAACTATGGCCGGACCGGCTCCGTGAATATCCTCCCGGCTTTTCCTGCGAACCGGAGCCGGACGGGCGGGCCCCTTATCGCCAATCTTCACTCTATGCGAGATGCCGTCTGGATGTGTGTGAAGCTCGTACTCGTCCGGCCTTTTCTGTTCCCTGTGGACGCCTCTCGGTATTTTAGGCGCGGGGGTTTCCTCTCTCTGAGAGCCGTTTGCGAAGGAGGTTTCGGATGGTCTTCGCCGCCCAAGCCGTCTTCTCCCGCCGCGTTCATCGTTGTAACCTTCGGCGCTCGTCTCTTTTGCCGCAGGCCTCTCGGCGGAGGGGCGGGCGGTTCTTGCAGGCTCCGGCTTGTGGACGGGCGGGGCTTCTCCCTCCGCCGGCGCGGCTATTTTGCGGCGCAGTGTAGCGGAACGCATGGATTGTCTCTTCGAGTCGCGCATGGCGCGCCTGGCCGCCGCCCTGCCGGAGATATCGTCGTCGCTCCCGCCTTCGTCCGACGGGTCGTTCACATCGTTTTCATCTGCAATCATCCGGCTTGGCCTTCCGCATCTTCCTGCTTTATGTGTGTGTTAACGGGGATACTCATTTCCTTGATAACATTCTGCACCGCATTCTTTATTTTTACCTCCACTCCGTCAAGATAGACTTTTGTGGCGACCGCGTTACCTATTGTAAGCTTGAACCCCTTTTCCCCTGTCCAGGACACAGTCTCCCCTGCGTTGAGGAATATCTGCTTTGAGACGGAACCGTCTATGACCACGCTTATCCATGAAACGTCCGACGCCGTGACGGAAAGGGTGTGCCTGTTTTTATTCACCGATTGAACGTGGCCGATAAGCGGTTTTTCCTCGACGCGTTGGGTTTGCGCCGGTTTAGGCTCCGGCTTTTTCGCGGGCGGAGGCGTTTGGACGGTTGGAGCCGGAACGGGCTGTTGCGGAGAAAGCGTTTTTTCTTTCGGCTCTGACGCAAGCGCAGGCCCCTGCATCGGCGCAGGCTCCAGAGGCGTATCGGTTTTGCCCGATTCGTCCGATGGAACGGTTTTAACTTCTTTTTTACCGGATTTCTTATTGTCCATAGTGGAGACAAAGACCGTTTCCGCCTGTCTCTCCCAATATCCAGCGTAGTAAATAACGAGGCCGACCACGGCAAGAACGGCCAGGATGTAAAAAACCATCCTGCCCAGCCAGCGCGATTCGGGCCGCAATGGAACGGAGATCATCACCGGGCTTCTGTCTTTCATGTTCACGCCGAGGGCGTTGAAACGCGCCACGACCTCGTCGCCGGAAAGGCCCACAACCCCGGCGTAAGACCTAAGAAGACCCTTTATGAAAACTTCTCCCGGAAGCTGGTCGTACTGATCGTCCTCGATCAGCCGCACAAGCCGGGGATTGATGCGGGTGATGGCGGAAACCTCCTCTATGGAAAGTCCTTTCTTCACACGCATCGCCGCCAGGGTTTTACCGAGAGTGTCGCTCACCAAGACTCCACACCCAAAGCCGGGGCCGAAACGGACGCCCCCGCAGATTGAAATAATTGAAACGGCCAGCCGCCGGATATCCGGCCACGCGGCCAACCTCCCTGTATCTATCAGCGCTCAGGATGAATATAATATGCGTTTTATTCCGTTAAGACAAACATGGCCAATTACATCATAGGCGCCGGCGGCAAAACGTCTCTGCCGGACGCGGGAGCCGCGGCTCTTTCCGGCGCGGCGCTTGCGCTTGCGTTTCCAGATTACCACCTTTGGCCGCTTGCGTGGGTGGGGCTTGTCCCGCTCCTGCTGGCCCTGCGCGGAAAGAGCCCCGCCAGCGGCGCGTTGCTGGGGTTCATCGCGGGAGCCGTCTTTTTCGAGACTACCATATGGTGGATCATCAACACGGTGACAGAATATGGCCATGCGCCTTTCTGGATAGCCGCGCTGGTTCAGGCGTTGTTCCTGTGCGTCATATCGTCGTATATCGCCTTCTTCGGTTTCGCCGTGACGTGGATCGCAAGAAGGTCGTCCGAAGACCTGGCCCTTGCGTCCGCGCCGCCTCTTTGGGTGGCTATCGAATTTGCGCGGGGAAACATGGGGCATATTGCCTTTCCCTGGTCGAGGCTGGCCGATTCGCAATACCTCGTAACCCCGATAATCCAGATAGCCGATATCGTGGGGGAGGAGGGAATTTCGTTTCTCATCGTTCTTGCGAGCGCCTCAGCTGTCAAGGTGGCGCTCTATTTCATGAACAGACGCTCCGCCAAGGCCGCGTTCCCGGCGGCGTGGGCTGTCGTAAGCGCGGCTTTAATCGTAACGGCGATCGGTTACGGCTACTTTCGGCTCGGCGAAAAAAATCCATCCGCAAAACCTGTCCGCGTGGCCCTTATCCAGGGGAACATAGACCAGGCCCGCAAATGGGACAAATCGTACATCAGGCCGCAGTTGGAAATATACATGCGAAGGACGGTACAGGCCGCAAACGAAGGGATCAAAACGATAATCTGGCCGGAGACTGCCGCGCCATTTTTCTTCGGGCAGGACCCCACTGGCGACGCGATGATAAAAGAGCTTTCGCGGGAGACGGGGGCCACTATCATCTTCGGCTCGCCAGCGTATATCGAACGCGACGGGAAGATCATCGCGTACAACCGCTCGTGGGTAGTGCGGCCCGACGGGTTCACGCAGAGTTACGACAAGGTTCATCTGGTGCCGTTCGGCGAGTATGTGCCGTTCGGCAATGTCCTCTCGTTTGTCCACCGCGTGGTGACGGCCATCGGGGAGATGGAGCCGGGATCGGCGGTGACGACGCTTGACGCGGGGGAGTTCAAGGCAGGAGTGCAGATTTGTTACGAGGTTATTTTCCCGCGTTATTCACGCGAAATAGGAGTGATAGGCGGCACGGCTCTGGTCAACATCACGAACGACTCCTGGTATGGCGACTCCCCTGCTTCGCGCCAGAGCCTAGCGATGGGCGTGTTCCGCGCCGTGGAGAACCGCATCCCAATGCTCAGAGCGGCGCAATCGGGCGTATCTGCAATCGTCAACGATAAGGGGCAGATCGTTTCGGAAACGCCTCTTTTCGTCGAGACGACGCTTGCGGGCGAGTTCGCGCCGAAGACCGGAGCGCCGACGGTGTACGCGAGGATGGGCGACCTTTTCTCATGGCTTTGCATCCTGAGCGCGTCGGCCATCGCGGTTTATGCGGCTCTCTTTTTCC
>JADGAO010000197.1:0-917 GCA_015231995.1 Nitrospinota bacterium
ACAGACTCAGTATGGCTTTTATTGACAGCCGTAATTTGAAAATTAAATCTTCAACGGCCAATCTTTGGGAAGCGGCGCGTCAAAACTCATCTCTTCGTTTTTCACCGGATGGGTGAAGGTTATCCCGCACGCGAAAAGCAAAATATTTTTCCCGGGCAAAGGGATTCGTGCGCCGTATTTTAAATCGCCTGCGATGGGGTTCCCCATGGCGGCCAGTTGCGCCCGTATCTGGTGGGATCGTCCTGTCAACGGCGTGACTTTCAGCAGACTCAGCCCTTTGCCGGAGCGCAAAGTCTCGTAACGCAACTCCGCTTTTTTCGCCCCTTCACGCGGGGTTTTGCTGGCCGTGACTTTGTTTTTGGTTTTATCTTTTATCAGGTAATGCACAAGATCGGCGCTGTCGTTTTGCGGAGTTCCAAGCACGCAGGCCATGTATTCCTTGCCTATTTCCCTGTCCCGCAGTTGCGCGCTCAACCGTGACGCGGCTTTCGACGTTTTTGCGAACAGCACAAGCCCGCCAACGGGCCTGTCGAGCCTGTGCACCATTCCGAGGAAAACGTTGCCAGGTTTTTCGTGTTCG
The DNA here is from genome assembly GCA_015231995.1 of Nitrospinota bacterium. Taxonomy (GTDB): domain Bacteria; phylum Nitrospinota_A; class UBA7883; order UBA7883; family JACRLM01; genus JADGAO01. Next base: position 581 of record JADGAO010000197.1, read on the forward strand.
GCTTTCAGATACTCTTTAACTGCCGACAACAGGTCGGGGTCGTTCGACGCGTCCGACTGGGTGGGCATATTGAACGGCTTGATGACGAGGATGACGTGGTTGTCCTCGTAGACGACATCGAAAACAGGTTTTTTACGCATAGCTGATTTTAATCATTATCGCCGTAAATAGGTTCAGGAAATTCGTTCAAAAAAAATGTAAAAATCATCTTTTGATGCTCGGCGGGGTGTTCTTCACCCCGCCGTCTTTGTTTATCACAGTGTCTTAAGATTAGGAGTCCGAGGCGAAGAACACCTCGGACAGCAACCTGTGTGTTATGCAAATCTTTCCTTATCAG
>JADGAO010000197.1:1322-6021 GCA_015231995.1 Nitrospinota bacterium
CCGATATCATCCGACACGATCTTCGTGATATCCGCTACGGATTGATTGGTGAGCAACGCCCCCGGGCCGGGGTTGACGGATACCCATTTGGATTCCATGGGCAGATGAAGCATAACCACCAGACCCGCCGTATGCGCCATCTCCGCCACTTCATGCGACCGTTTGAGATGGGGAAGAACGGAAAAAGCGATCGGCGTGTTAAACCCCGCCAGTTTTTTCGCCGGTTCGATCTCGCCGCCGAGGTCGTCTATTATGATGGCGATCCGGGCTTTCGCCTGCGGTGTGGCGACCGGCGCGGGAACTGGCGAATCCGACTTCCCCTCAGGCTCCGATTTGGCGGTGGGCGCGGGGGCCTGTTTGAGCGGGGTAGCTTTTTTCGGAGCAGGCTCCTTATCGCCGGTCACGGTTTTTTCAGGCGCGGGGGCTGGCTTGTTTTTCGTCAGAACACCGGAGGCCAGAGCGATAATGGCTATCAGCGATATGCCTGCAATGAAACCGAGAAAGATTTCGTAGCGGTTTTCCCGGAAAAACCCTCCGCCGCTTTTCGTTTTTGGGGCGGCGGGCTTAGAGACTTTCTTGCGAGGCCGTTTGGGAGCGCCCTTGTTGTTATCCGAGGTGTTCTTCACATCGGACTCCTGATGAGATTTCTTTGATACATGAAGACGGCGGGGTGAAGAACACCCCGCCGAACATCAACAAAGAAGAACAGCCCGCCGAGCGTCAAAGGTCATTTCGTGGCGGGGGCCGGTTGAGCGGAGGGGGCGGCCTGTTTAGCCGCGCCTCCCATGGAGCCGATGATCTCCCAACTCTTGAGTACGCCTACCGCGCGTTGGAGCTGGACGTCTTTTTCCATGTCAACAAGCGGGCGCTTGCCGTTGGTTTCCAGAGTCGGTTTGGAGCTGTCATGGCTCTCCTTGTCCTTATCATCCGGTTTGACGGAGGGTACGGCGGGAGCCTCTTTTTCCTTCGGTTTTTTCACGTCAAGAGCGTGCGGAAGGTCTTTTTCGCTTATGGTCTTCCGTTTTTCCTTTTCCTTTTTCGGCTCAACCGGCGCCACCTGCTTCTCCTCGTCCGGCTGTTCGACGACGATGTCCGGCGTGATACCTACGCCCTGTATCTGGCGGCCCGACGGTGTGTAATACCTCGCGGTGGTCAGACGAAGACCCGCATCCCCTTTGAGCGGGATGATTGTTTGCACGGAGCCTTTGCCAAACGTCTGGTTGCCGACCAATATGGCGCGTTTCAAATCCTGCAACGCCCCGGCCACGATTTCGGAAGCCGAAGCCGACCCGTGGTTGACCAGCACCACCATAGGGTATATCGCCTCGCCCGCCCCTTTTTGCGCGGTGAACCGCATATCCTGATTCTTTATCCTGCCTTTGGTGTAAACGATGAGGTCGCCTTTGTTGACAAACTGCTCCGTCACTTCCACAGCCTGGTTCAGAAGGCCGCCCGGATCGTTGCGAAGGTCGAGCACAAGCCCCTTCATCCCCTGTTTTTTCATATCGGCGAGCGCCTTGGCGGTCTCCTGCCCCGTGTCTTTGCTGAAATTGCGGATACGCAGGTAACCCCAGTTGTCCGCAAGCAGTTGGCTCTTGACGCTTGCCACTTTTATGACGTCGCGCACGATGGTGAAGTCTTTGGCGTCCTCAAACCCGTCGCGCATGATTGAGATGGTGACGGAGGTTCCCCTTTTGCCGCGCATCTTGCGGACGGCGTCCATGAGGTTCATCTCGAATGTGGATTCCCCGTTGACCTTGAATATCTTATCGCCGGCTTTAACCCCGGCGCGCCACGCGGGGGTCTCTTCCATCGGGGCCACAACTATCAGGGTTCCGTTTTCGACCGTTATCTCTATCCCTATCCCGCCGAATTCGCCTTCCGTCTCCGCCTGCATTTCCTTGTACGATTCGGGCGTCATGTAGCTGGAGTGAGGGTCGAGGGTGCGGAGCATCCCGTTAATAGAGCCTTCGATAAGCTTGGTGGATGTCACTTGATCCACATAGCTCGTCTCCACCAGATTGAGCACGTCGGCGAACACCTCCAGGTCGTCGTAGGTCTTCACTACCGCCAGCACCGAGCCTGCGTTGAGCGCGCCGAAAGCGGAGCCGATGAGAAACGCCATGAAAACCGCCGCCATGCGGGATTTGGGGCGACCGGATTGCGCGTCTTTCGACGGCGTGGTTTGCGGGGATACGCTCATGGGATTAGACTCCATTATCTCGCCCTGCCGTTGCGGGCGGGTTCGTTTTTAAGGGCCACGGCCTTATGGGCCGCCTCCACTATGGATGCGGCGCTCATGCCGTAGTAGTCCATCAACTCGTCGGGTTTACCCGATGAACCGAATTTGCCTTTCATCCCCACACGCATGACGGGGACCGGCTCGCTTTCGCAGACAACCTCCGCCACCGCAGAGCCTAAACCGCCGGTTATGGAATGTTCTTCGGCGGTGACGATGGCTCCGGTTGTCGCGGCCATCTGGATTATCAGGTCTTTATCGAGCGGCTTTATCGTGGGCATGTTCACAACACCGGCGGATATGCCCTCTTCCTCTAGCTTTTGAGCGGCGTCGAGGGCTTTGCTTGTCATTATCCCGCAGGCGATGATAGCCACGTCCGAGCCGTGGCGCAATATCCTGCCCTTGCCGATGTGGAACTCTTCGTCTTTGCCGATTATCAGCGGGAACTTCTCCCGCGACGTGCGAAGGTAAACCGGGCCGTATGTGGAGGCTATTTTCCGCGTGGCGGCGGCTGTCTCGTTGGCGTCGCAGGGAACGATGACGGTCATGTTCGGCAATACGCGCATGAGCGCGATGTCTTCAAGAGCCTGATGGCTGGGGCCGTCTTCCCCGACGGTTATGCCGCCGTGGGACGCGGCTATTTTAACGTTGAGGTTGGAGAGGCAGACAGACTGGCGCACCTGCTCCCAGGCCCTGCCGGAGGCGAATATTGCAAACGTGGAGGCGAACGGTATCTTCCCCCCGGCCGCAAGCCCGGCGGCGGTGGAGATCATGTCCTGCTCGGCCACGCCCATGTTAAAGAACCTGTCCGGGAACTTCGACGCGAAAATCGAGGTGCGGGTGGAGGAGGAAAGATCCGCGTCCAGCACCACAACGTTGGGGTTTTTCTCCCCTATCTCGGCTAGTATCGCGCCGTATGTGTCCCTTAACGATTTTTTTTCCACGCCCTGCATTTGTATATTCTCCGCCTATGTCGTGGAAAGTTCCACAAGGGCCTTGGCCAACTCGTCCTGTGTGGGGGTGAGGCCGTGGAAGCTCGCCTTGTTTTCCATGAACGAAACGCCTTTGCCTTTCACCGTATGCGCCCAGATAAGGCATGGCTTGCCTTTCACCGCAACGGCTTTGTCAATGCCGGAAAGTATCGCGGGCATGTCGTGCCCGTCAATCTCTATAACATCCCAGCCAAACGCCCGCCATTTGTCGCCGATCGGCTCGATCCCTTTGACGTCGCGCACCCAGCCGTCTATTTGCAGACCGTTGTTGTCGAGTATTCCGACGATGTTGTCGAGTTTTTGATGGGAGGCCGTCATCGCCGCTTCCCATATCTGGCCTTCCTGTGTCTCCCCGTCGCCCATCATGCAGAAGACCGTGCCCTTGCGTTTGTCGAGCCGCAAGGCCATCGCGATGCCGTTGGCCATGGAAAGGCCCTGCCCCAGCGAACCGGTGGAAACCTCCACCCCGGGGGTGGAAGGGGAATACGGATGGCCGGATAGCATGGAGTTAAGCTGGCGCAACGTTCCAAGATGCGATTTGTCGAAATATCCGCAATTGGCGAGAACCGCGTAAAGAGCCGGGGCGCCGTGCCCTTTGCTCAACACGAAAATGTCGCGGTCGGCGTCTTTGGGGATGTTAGGCCCGTGGTTCATCCTGCCGAAATAAAGGGCGGTCAGGATATCAATCGCGGAAAGGGAACCGCCCGTGTGCCCGGAACCGGATGCGGCAAGCATTTTGAGGATATCAACCCTAAGGTCACGCGCTATTTTTCTAAGCTCGCCCGCGTCATTCACAAGTTTCATCGTTGTCGTCTTGCGCCTTTTTTATCAATCTGTTTTACACACATCCCTTAACAACCACCCATCCGGGGATTATTTTCAGGGGGGAGTTGGGACCGCAGTCCTAGCTTCGCAAAGGAAAAGCATTTTCACGCGCCGTAAGCCTTTCTCCCGGCCTTTTGTTAGGCCTATCCTCAAATTTTACACTATTTGCCAGCGTCTAGAAGAAAAAACTGGTTTGGCGGGATTAAGCTACCAATTCTTCGCGAATTTTCTCTCTCTGACTCCATAAAGTAGGGTGAACACCATAACTTCTCAAAGCTTCAAATACTGAATCCTGAACAGGATGCTCTAAATCGTTAAGAATTGCATAAGCTCTCGAATCTAGGGATCTAACCTCTTTTGTATCAATCCATGAAAATGCCGTCGCCTGCGCCGCATCTTTATTTGGCCTATTTATTGATCGTATGATCCGTTCTGGTTGGCGACGAGATTTGGGTATCACAAAATCAAAAAGATGATCGTATCCACTTTTCCCTGTAAATTTGACATTAGGTGTATAGCGTATTTCGTGCAAATCAAGCCAAGCCACAACATCTTCTCGAAACAAATTTCCAACAAATGGAGCGGCAAGATAAAACATATCGTTTACAGCAAGGATTGATTGAATAAGGTTATGCTTCCGCAA
>JADGAO010000198.1 GCA_015231995.1 Nitrospinota bacterium
CGCCGCAGTCAGCGACAGCAGGATAGAACCGGTTCCCTGCGGAAAAAAACAGTGGTTCGAGGATGATTCCAGCGCGATTATCGAGATAGCCCGGCGCGAAGGTGAACTGGTGACGGCGGGTTGAAACAGTCCGGTTGACAGGGTTTTATGGAGCGTTCATGAATCAGGGAATCGTAACGCTACAAGACGTCACGAAAATATACAAGACCGGGAACGTCGAAGCGCGGGCTTTGGCTGGCGTTAGCGCCTCCATCGAGGCGCGTGAATTTTCCACGTTGTGCGGCCCGTCCGGCTCCGGCAAGACGACTCTGCTTAATTTGATTGGAGGGTTGGACTCGCCGACGTCGGGCAAGGTGTGGTTGGAGGGGAAAGACTTGAGCGCCCTCACCCGCTCCGAGCTTGCCGGGTTGAGAAGGGACCGGATAGGTTTCATCTTCCAGGCGTACAACCTTATCCCCACGCTTACGGCCATCGAGAACGCGGAGTTTGTGTTGTTCCTGCAGAACTATCCCAAAAAAGAGCGGCGCGAAAGGGCGATGCTAACGCTCAAGGAAGTGGGGCTGGACGGATTGGAAAACCGCAAGCCGCACGAGATGTCCGGCGGCCAGCAACAAAGAGTGGCGATAGCAAGGGCCATCGCGCACGGGCCAGCCATAGTGCTTGCAGACGAGCCGACGTCCAACGTGGACTCGGCCACGGCGGACTCCCTGCTGGAGCTGATGGAAAAACTCAATCACGAAAACGGCGTGACGTTTCTTTTTTCCACCCACGATCAGAGGGTGATCAACCGCGCCCACCGTATAATAGAGATACGGGATGGAGGTGTAGTCTCCGATAAGCTCACCGCGCTGGCCGGGGCGAGATGACTCGTTGGGCGGCATTTATTTTCGCCGCTTTTTTTATGATACCCCCCCCATGCTTTGCGCTAATGGACGTCGAAAGTGGCGAAACATCGACGGAGATCAAACTTCTGGCGCGGCTCGCCGTCATGCGTTCGGACAAAGGATTGACACCCCTTTCCAGCGAGCCTTTCAGCGCGTTGGACACATCCCTGCGGCTCATCACGGGAGCTAAAGCGTTGGGATTCGTGTCGGCGGAGTTTCACGCGCAGGAGTTGTGGACAGCTGGTTCGTTTTCATCGGCGGGTGGAACGCTCCTCAAAAGCTCACAGGAGCGAAGCTCTGCGTTGACCTCTTATCAAAGGGACGAGGCCGGAACGTTGGCTGTTTTCGACGTGGACAGGCTCGCCCTGCGGATGGATTTCGACAGGGTGGATGTGACAATCGGCAGACAGGCGGTTAACCTGAGCGCGCTTTACTATTTCACGCCAAACGACATTTTCGCGCCCTTTTCCGCCAACACGTTTTACCGCGTCTATAAACCTGGGGTGGACTGCGCGAGGATGGAGATACGAGTCTCCGAACTGTCGCAGTTAACTCTCGTTCATGCGCTTGGATACAGCCAAGACGCAGGTAATGCGACCGGATGGAGTTCCACAACCGACGATGAAAGGTCGTCTTCCATCGCCAAATTTTCCGCCACTGTAAATGAGGTGGAGGTTGCGTTACTTGGAGGAAGACACGCGGGATCGGAAATCGCAGGCGGAGTTTTGCAAGGCGAAATAGCTGGGAAAATCGGCGTGAGGGCGGAGGGTAAAAACGTCAACCCCAAAGACGCCGATCCGTACTGGACGCTCGCGCTGGAAGCGGACCGCAGATTTGAAAGTTCGTTAAACGTCCGGGCCGCGTATCTTCGAAACGGCCAGGGAGCCGATACGGTTTCCGCATACAGCTTTACGGCCATGTATCCTGCGAGGGACTACTTCGCGGTCGGGGCAGGATACGAGTTTTCGCCCCTATTGATCGGTGATTCGGTTTATCTCTTAAACATGAACGACGATTCGGACATGTTGTCGCTAACGCTTGTTTACTCCACTTCAGACGAATCGGAAATCGCGCTCACCGCAAGCTTCCCTCGTGGAAAAGAACGGGGACCGGACAGCGCAGGTAGCGAGTTCGGCGCAAGGGCTTCCACGGTTTTCGTCGAGTTAAGGGCGTATTTCTGAGGGGAGCGTTGAGGATGGACGATTGCGAACATTGTCATTCTGAGCAACGCGAAGAATCTATCAAGAAGAATGTTCTGTTCTAATTTGATCCTTCGGTCGAGGACTCCCTCAGGATGACAACAATCGCTTCGGTCGCTGAGGCTCCCTGGTTATTTAGACGGCTTCCACTCCCGCGCAAGTTTCTGAGCGTCCGTAACCTGCTGTTGCGTCATTTTGGAAACCAGCATGTTCCGGTTTTTAACGCTCTTTTCCCTCTCATCCCTGTCCTTCGAATACGCGGCGGAAAGGTTGTACCACTTGTGCGCCTCCACATGATCCTTCGCTACCCCATGCCCTTTTTCATACATATAGCCGAGGTTGTATTGCGCGGTGGTATTCCCCTGGTCCGCCGATTTCCTGTACCACTTGACGGCCTCGGCGTAATCCTGCGGCGCGCCGTCGCCTTTCTCGTACATGTATCCCAGATTGTTTTGAGCTCCGGCGTTCCCCTGATCCGCCGACTTCGTGTACCATTTCACGGCTTCAACGAAATCCTGCGGGACACAATTGCCTTTGTCGTACATGTAACCGAGATTGTTCTGCGCGTAAGCGTTTCCTTGTTCCGCCGATTTTTTGTACCACTTCAACGCCTCTGCGCAATCCCGTGAAACTCCAAGCCCTTTGTCGTACATGTAACCGAGGTTGTTCTGGGCGCTGGCGTTCCCTTTTTCCGCCGACTTCGTATACCACTCTGCGGCTTCGTCATAATCCTGCGAGACGCCCTCCCCTTTGTCGTAAAGGTAGCCGAGGTTATATTGCGCGGTTGCATTCCCCTGTTCCGCCGATTTCTTGTACCACTTCACGGCTTCTTCATAATCCTTCGGGGCGAGACGACCATATTCGTAACTCTCGCCGAGAAGCAACTGCGATTGAGCGTCCCCTTTTTTCGCCGACTCTTGCAGTTTTCGGGTTTCTTCATCCAAAGGTTTTGTCGCGGATGATTGCTCTGCAAAGGCAGGCATGGAGAGACACAACCCGGCGATCAGGGTGAGAACCAGAGGACGTAACGGTTTCATCAAAATAACTCCCTTGCTTTGAACCAGTCGAAAAAAGTCATCGCTTATCGAACAGTTTTACTTCTAAATCATGCCGCTTTTAGGAGCCTTTTGTCCAGCCATTCCAATGACAGATTCCAATATATAACTCCATATAGTTTGCGCTGGATAAAGACTGAATTATGAACTGAAAACATCTCCCCTTGGGCGGGAGGTACTCGCCTCCATTGGCATCCCACAAATTGATATACCTCTTTCGACCTTTTGGGGCTATAATAATTCTAGAGTTATTCCAACAAGGAGACAAAGACCATATACGGCGAAAGCCATTCATCTATCAATGATTTGTGGACTCGCCTTTTAACTTAACCTTAGCCGCAAACATGGAGGCTCATCATGATTCTGCTAACAGGAGCCACAGGAACCATTGGAAGCGAACTGGCGCGTCTGCTTTCAAAACGGGAAAACACATTCCGCGCCTACGTTCGAAACCTCAAAAAAGCTAGGGAACTCAATATCCCCCACATGGATATTTTCGAGGGTGACCTGAGAGACACGAAAGCGTTGGACAGGGCTATGTTGGGAATATCGCGCGTATTCCTCCTTTCCTCGCCCGATCCTCTGCAGGTAGAACTGCAGGGTAATGTGGTGCGAGCCGCAAAAAAGGCGCATGTGTCGCTTATCGTCAAACAATCGGCCTTCGGAGCCGGGGCGGATTCGCCGGTTGCCCTGGCCAGATGGCATTGGATAACCGAGGAAGACATCAAGAAATCCGGCGTCCCATACACCATCCTGCGTCCGATGATGTTCATGCAGAACCTGCTTATGCTCGCGCACGATATCGGAGTGGAGGGATTGCTACGCGTTCCGATGGGCTCTGCAAAATCCTCTCTAATTGACGCTCGCGACATCGCCAAATGCGCGGTGAAAATACTGACTGGCGAGGGTCACACTGGAAAGACCTACGAACTAACCGGCCCAGAGGCGATAAGCTATGACCGCATCGCCGAAGCGCTTTCCGAGGTCAGCGGACGGCGAGTAACCTATGTGAACACGCCGCTGGACGAGGTCAACGTGGAAATGATCCGCAACGGATTGCCCAAATGGCTGGCGGACGATATCTGCAAGCTGTACGAGATATTCGCCACAGGCAAGGCGGATCGGGTTACGACTTCCGTCAGAGACATTACAGGCGAGGTGGCTACGGACATCCGCAAGTTTGCCCGCGACTACTCCGTTGTTTTCACAAAGGAGGTAATTCATCACTGAACAGGGAAAGGAGGTGACTATAACGCTCTGAGATGATTAAGCCGTTTAGACAAACGCCCGTCTGGGTTTTTCCGGGCGGGCGTTAGCCCATAAAAAAGCCCCGATCCGTTTTTCAACGAATCGGGGCCTTTAAATTTATTCCCGGCGGCGTCCTACTCTCCCGCGCCATCTCTAGCGAAGTACCATCGGCGCTGAGGGGCTTAACTTCCGTGTTCGGGATGGGAACGGGTGTTTCCCCCTCGCTTTGACCACCGGAAAAAACTGTGTGTTTTCCGAGGATGAGCCGCCAGTTACGGCGACCCAGCAGGGTCTTCAACTTTGTGAGGTTTCAGAGGTTCACTGAGGAAATTTTAGATCAAGCCAATCGGCTGTTAGTACCGGTCAGCTTCACGTGTCGCCACGCTTCCACACCCGGCCTATCTACCTCGTGGTCTACAAGGCGCCTAATAGGGATATCTTATCTTGGGGTTAGTTTCCCACTTAGATGCTTTCAGCGGTTATCTATTCCCGACTTAGCTACCCAGCTGCGCCACTGGCGTGACGACTGGAGCACCAGAGGTCAGTTCATCCCGGTCCTCTCGTACTAGGGACAAATCCCCTCAAATATCCAACGCCCACGACGGATAGGGACCGAACTGTCTCGCGACGTTCTAAACCCAGCTCGCGTACCGCTTTAATGGGCGAACAGACCAACCCTTGGGACCTGCTTCAGCCCCAGGATGCGGTGAGCCGACATCGAGGTGCCAAACCGCGTCGTCGATATGGACTCTTGGACGCGATCAGCCTGTTATCCCCGGCGTACCTTTTATCCGTTGAGCGATGGCCCTTCCATTCGGGACCACCGGATCACTAAAGCCTGCTTTCGCACCTGCTCGACTTGTAGGTCTCGCAGTCAAGCTCCCTTATGCTTTTGCGCTCGTCGACTGGTTTCCAATCAGTCTGAGGGAACCTTCGCGCGCCTCCGTTACGTTTTGGGAGGCGACCGCCCCAGTCAAACTACCCGCCTGGCGGTGTTCTTATCCCTGATTCAAGGGGTCTAAGTTAGAAACTCAGAACAACAAGGGTGGTATTTCAAGGTTGACTCCACCAGAACTAGCGTCCCGGCTTCATAGTCTCCCACCTATCCTACACATATTGACCCAAGTCTCAGCGCCAAGTTATAGTAAAGGTGCACGGGGTCTTTCCGTCCTGTCGCGGGTAAACGGCGTTTTCACCGTTAAATCAATTTCACTGAGTCCCTGGTTGAGACAGCGCAGCCTTCGTTACGCCATTCGTGCAGGTCGGAACTTACCCGACAAGGAATTTCGCTACCTTAGGACCGTTATAGTTACGGCCGCCGTTTACCGGGGCTTCAATTCAGAGCTTCGCCTTGCGGCTGACCCCTCCTGTTAACCTTCCGGCACCGGGCAGGCGTCAGTCCCTATACTTCGTCTTACGACTTAGCAGAGACCTGTGTTTTTAGTAAACAGTCGCAGCTGCCTCTTCGCTGTGACCTCCATCCGCTACGGGGGCAAGCCCTTTCACGTACTAGAGGC
>JADGAO010000199.1 GCA_015231995.1 Nitrospinota bacterium
ATCTTTTAAAATCACGACCATAAACAAAAAAACCGCGCGACAAAACCACGTTCATGGCTTCGCCGCGCGGCTTGTTGAAACGCGCCAGTTAAAGGGTCTTCATGTAATCCATCAGATCCGCCACTTCCTGGTCGGACAACGGCCTGGTGGTGTGGGCGGGCTTGGGTTTGTCCACCTTTTTCATGGTCTCTTTGAGCTTTTTGGTGTAATCGTCCCCGGCGTTCCACACGGCGGGCGGGTCCTTGAGCCATTTCTTCAGCCAGTCTTCCGTAGCCCTTTTGGTGATCTCGGCAAGGCCTGGGCCGACCTTTTTTTTATCGCTGATGTTATGGCAGTTGGCGCATTTTCCGGCGCCTTCAAAAAGCGATTTGCCGGCGTTCGCATCGGCGTAAGCCGCGCCAGACGTGACCATTGTTGCGATTGAAGCGCAGACCGCGAATGTAAATAATCGTTTCATCTAAAATTCCTCTTGGAGTGGTCAATTATAAAGTATCTCACAACCCGCATCCGTTTTCGGAGACGAGCCAACTTGCTTATATATCCGCAATTTTAGACTATATCCGCCTGAGAATCAATCAACCCTCTCTTTTGCGCCGCCGCCCTGTCCTGCCGCCACAACGACCAGGCCCCGCCCCCAGCGTCACCGTGAGGAAAATGGGAAGCAGAGGGCCTATCATGTCGCTGGCCATGTCGTTCATCAGGCTGACGAGGCCCAGTATCACGACGGTGCGCGGCAGTTCTGAAAATATCATCGTTTTTCCCAACCACAGTCCATGCGAATTTTACAGCGGGCAACCCATCAAGGGACGCCAACCGTTACCACCCTAAACGAGCGGTGTCTTTACGGCGAATTTTTGTTAATGAACGGCGCGGCGGCATTGTCCTCCTTGCCCCGCAGTCTCTTCGAAGGTAAACTCAAGTAGAGTCTATACGCAAAAGGATCGTCGTGGGAAAAGGTGTGTTCGTAACATTCGAGGGCGTCGAGGGTAGCGGCAAAAGCACGCAGATACGACTGCTTGCGGACGCTTTGAAAAAGGCCGGTTACACCGTCACCGTCACCCGTGAGCCGGGCGGCACCGCGCCGGGCGAGGCTTTGCGTAAAATCGCGCTCGATCCGCACACCGGGGAGTTGGACCCGATGACGGAGCTTCTCATATTCTCGGCGGCGCGAAGGGAGCTTATATCGAGGGTCATCGCGCCTGCGCTCAAGGAGGGGCATGTTGTTTTGCTCGACAGGTTCGCCGATTCCACCACGGCCTATCAAGGGTACGCCAGAGGGCTAAACCTTGCGATGATTGAACAGCTCAACCGTACCGTAACCGAGGGCGTGTGGCCGGAGCGGACAATCGTCCTGGATGTGGATGTGGAGGAGGGGTTGACGCGCTCCGTCACGCGCATGGCGATGGAAGGCTCCACCACGGAAGCCAGGTTCGAAGGAGAGGGGCTGGACTTCCACGGGCGCGTGAGAGACGGCTATCTTCAGATCGCAAAAAAAGACCCGCAGAGGGTGAAAATCATAAAACCCGGAACTGTCGAAGACATACGGCGGGCCGTGTTCTCGTCGGTGGCCGACCTGTTCCCCCAGCTTACGGTGGATTGAGCGATGCTCCGGTTAAGCCAGATAATGGGGCAGGAGAACGCCCTCAAAACCCTCAAGGCGGCTCTTCCGCCCGGACAGCCCGCCCATAGCTATCTGTTCACTGGCCCGGACGGGGTGGGGAAACGCTCCACTGCGCTTGCCTGGGCGCAGGCGCTGTTTTGCGCGCATGGCGGGGGGGACGCTTGCGGCTCCTGCAAACCGTGCGTGAAGGTTGAAAAGGGGAACCATCCAGACCTGATACTCGTCAAGCCGGAGATACGCGAGAAAAAGGTAAAGGAAGAGATAGACATCGACCACGTCCGCGACCTCATTGGCCGCCTCAGCTATCGCCCTTACGAGTCGCAAAGGATAGTGGCTATCGTGGACGGCGCGGATTCGATGAACGTTCCCGCCGCCAACGCCCTTCTGAAAACGCTGGAGGAGCCGCCGGGCGAGACGGTGATAATAATAATCGCCTCCAATATGGACAGTCTCCTGCCCACGGTCGTCTCGCGGTTGAGGACCGTCCGTTTCGCCCCTCTGCCATACGGCGCGGTGGTGGAGATACTGCGGTCACAGCGCGGCATGTCCGCAGAGGACGCGAAAACCATGGCGGCTCTTTCCAAAGGCGCCCCCGGATCGCTTGGCGAGGAGGCTTTGCCGGTTTTGCGGCAGGATCGCGCCAGGGCGATGGAGTTCATCTCTTTCGTGGCGGACGCAAGAGGGGCGGAAGCGTTCCGGCTGGCCACAGAGCTTGATAAATCCGCCGACAAAGGCAGGGCAGACGGGACGCTGGACATGATACGGGAGATCGTCCGGGACATCATTTCGATAAAAGTCAGGCGCGGGTGTGATAAAGTGATAAACATGGACGTTTCAGAAGAGCTTGAAAAACTTTCGGGCAGGCTTACCCAACGAAAGCTGATGATGGCCTACGACGCGGCTGTGAACGCGGCTCATATGAGAAAATGGAACATTAACCCGTTGCTTACAATGGGACTTCTTTATCAAGAGTTGAAAGAACGATAGATGGATGCCATGAGTTCCCCGGAAACTCCCTCTGAAGAGACGCCGGGTGTGAATATATCCGCAGATGAACCCGCCCATTCCTGCGCGTGTCATGCGCCGCAGGAATCTCACCAGCAGGAAGACGCTTCGGCGGCGAAACTCCCGACTCGTTTTGTCGTAACCGTGCAGAACAGAACCGGCGATAAAGCGATGGATTATTATTGCGACGGATTTGATTTGAGAGTGGGCGATTTTTGCGTCGCGGAGAACGACGGCAAGCTGTTTTTCGGTTCCGTGAGCGTTGGCCGGAAACCGGACTGGCTGTTATGCGCCAAGAAGAAGCCCGCCGGCAAAGTCATCCGCATAGCGACGGCTGACGATATCAGGAAGGCCGAGGAACTGGCCGACAAGGAAGACTCCGCGTTCGAATATTGCAAGGATAGGATAGTCGGCGGCGATCTGCAGATGAACCTTTCCTCCGTGCATTGTTCCTTCGACGGGTTGAGGGTCGCCTTTATTTTCACCGCAGAGGGAAGGGTGGACTTTCGAGAGCTGGTCAGGGATTTGGCCGGATTCACCCGGATGAAGGTGGAGATGCGCCAGATAGGCGTGCGCGACGAGGCCAAACTGCTGGGCGGTTGCGGCCCGTGCGGAAAGTCTCTTTGCTGTTCCACGTTCCTGCCGGACTTTGCTCCGGTCTCCATACGCATGGCAAAAGATCAAAACCTGTCGCTTAACCCCACGAAGATAGCGGGGGTGTGCGGAAGGCTGATGTGTTGCCTATCGTACGAGTACGAAAATTACAGGGAGCTGATGTCCAAAGCTCCCAAGATGAACAAACAGGTGGTGACGCCGGACGGCAAAATAGGCAGGGTCGCCCATATCAATGCGCTTCGTGAAAAGGTGGGGGTCATTTTCGAAGACGGTTCGAGGATGGAATTCGGCCTTACGGAAGTCATTCCCGCGCACAAACGCCCACAACCGGTTCCGGGCGCCGTGGAGCCTGCGGCGGTTGCGCCGGTTGAAAAACCGCGTCCCCCTGCGCCCAGGGAACGCGCCCCCGAACAGGAGCGGAAAGCCCCTGCGGAGAGAAGGCCGGATACGGCAGAGCCTGGGCAGACTGCCGATGACGAACGCAAATCCTTGCGGAAACGCTCCAGACGGCGCGGAAAAAGGGGGAGCGAACGTTCACCGGCTCAGGAAGCCAGACCGGACGCGGGTATTGAAAGGGTTGAAAGACCTGAAAGAGCCGAAACGCCGCCGCCCAGGCCTGCCGACGCCGATGCAGGCGCTGGTCAGCCTTCCGAAGGGGATCAATCTTCCTCTCGCCATTCAAGAAGGCGAAGGGGCGGGATGAGGCGCAAACAATGATTCTCTTCTTCGCGGAATGTCTGTCGGAAGGATAGCCGTTGTTGCGCTCGCGCTGATTCTGGGCGCGACCTGCGTGTGGGCCGAACCTATTTATGTCAATCTGGACAAGGCCAAACTGCGCTCCGGCCCCGGCACAAGCTACAAAGTCCTCTGGGAAGCCCGCAAATACGCCCCGCTCGAATACCTTGCCAAATATAAGGACTGGTATGTGGCGCGGGATTATCAGGGCGACGTCGGGTGGATACAGGAGCAGTCAATAGGCAAGGGTGTCGCCGCGATAGTCATAAAGAAAAAAGCGGAGATAAAAAAAGGCCCCGAGAAGGGGCAACCCACGCTTTTCACAGTGGAGGAGCGCTATCTGTTCAAAGTCGTCGAGCAGAAAAAGGAATGGGTGAAGGTTCAAGGCGCCGACGGCGACGGTGGATGGGTGTTGAAGGAACTGCTCTGGATGTCGCGTTGACTACGGTTTTTCACCGTTGCCCGCGCCAGTGGCATAAGCTATCTTAAGCCTATGAGCCAGACGACAAGGTTAAAAATATTCCGCGAAGACCACAACTTCGCCGCCGCCCATTTTTTGCCGGAGATGGGGAAATGCGAAAGGCTTCACGGCCACAACTATTATGTGTCCGTCGAAATAAGCGCCGCGCCCGGCCCGGACAACACTGTCATAGACTTCAACTCCATAAACCCCCTCATAAAACGCATATGCGACGGGCTTGACCACCGCATACTACTTGCGCGTGACGATAAACGTATCGGGCTTATCGTTACGGAACGGGAGATAGAAGCCGTCGTTGGGAGCAAACGGTTCGTCTTCCCACGAGAGGACTGCGTGATACTCCCGCTCCCGGCCACGACGGTGGAGCTGTTGGCCGCGCACGTTTGCGGGCTTCTGGCCGGGGAGCTTTCCGTGATGATTGCGGGGCTTGAGTGGGTAGAGGCGGGGGTGAAAGAAGGCGCGTCGCAGATGGCGCTCCATCGGGTGGATATGGGTAAGATGGTAAAATAACATTTGGAGGATGTCATGAAAGAACTGAAGAAAATCATCGCGGGATTGGAGCAAACCCCAAGCCTGCTCAAAGAAATGCTCTCCGAAATCCCGTCCACTCTAATGAGGAAACACCGTATCCCCGGCAAATGGTGCATCCACGAACACGCCGTCCACTTCGCCAAAGTCCAAAAAATGCTGAACGAGCGGTTACGGCGTTTCATGACCGAAGAAAACATGGAGATTGTCCCGTATGTGCCGGGCGCTTCCACTCCTGTGGATGAGCTTATAAAGGCCGATCTCAAAACGTCGTTGAAAGAGTTTTCGAAAGACCGGAAAACTTTCGTCAAAACGCTTAAACGCCTTAAGCCGAAAGATTGGCGCAAACAGGCCAAGCATCCAGAATACACCAACTATACGCCGTATATCATGATCCGGCATCTGTTGTTTCACGACAACACGCACATGTACCGTATCGAGGAATTATGGCTGACAAGGGAGCTTAAAAAGAAATAATATTTTTGTGAACGCCATAGAATAACCGTCCGCATCGCGAGGAGGCTGGCCCATGAGCGTGATCGAAAGGTTTTTCGAAGTCGGCAAACGCCAAAGCTCGGTCGGCAGAGAGATACTGGCTGGGGTCACCACATACCTTACCGCAAGCTACATCATCTTCGTACAGCCCGCCGTCATGTCGCTTGCGGGAATGGACTTCAACTCCGTGATGATGGCCACATGCGTCGCAACGGCTGTGGCGACTTTGTTCATGGCGTTTTTCGCCAACTATCCAATCGTGGTCGCGCCCGCCATGGGACACAACTTCTTTTTCGCCATAACCGTGTGCGGCGCGGTGTCGGCGGGAGGGATGGGGTTTTCGTGGGCGCAGGCCCTGGCGGCGGTGTTCATATCCGGGTCGCTTTTCCTGTTCCTCTCTCTTTTCGGTTTTAGGGAGAAAGT
>JADGAO010000019.1 GCA_015231995.1 Nitrospinota bacterium
CCCTTCCGTACCTTAACGAGCTTTCGAATCATTTCAGGGGCGGGTTCGGCGCGCCGTCCATCGTGCATATCTGCGGCGACGTGAGAAATTTCGGGGACGCGCTTTCCCAAATCTCCGCCGAGGCGATAAGCGTGGACACCATCGTGGGGATAGCAAAGCTCAAAGAGATGGCCAGGGGCAAGATTACGATGGGAAACGTGAGCACATACCTGCTGGAAAAAGGGGATCCACGCGGCGTGATGAAAAGCGGTCAGAGATGCGTCGCCAAAGGTGTGGACATACTGGCCCCGGCTTGCGGAATAAGCCCAAAAACACCTGTGGCGAACATACTGAGCCTCTCGCTGGCGGCGGGTAAAGGCCATGAGTGACCGGGTTGAAATAACCTTCCTGCCGCAGAACAAAAAAGTGAGGGCGGCGCGCGGCGCAAACCTGCTGGATGTGGCGAGAGAGCTGTTCATAGACATGGAATCTTCGTGTAGCGGCAAAGGGACATGCGGCAAATGCCTTGTCCGCTGGGTGGACGGCCCGGCTCCTTCGCCGGTCGAAGACGACATTAAACACATCGGCGAAGAGAAGCTCTCCGAAGGGGTGAGGCTGGCCTGCAGAATCGAGATTGTAGGCGAGGGGGTGTTCGAAGCTCTTATAAGCTCCGGGAAAAAGCACAAAATCCTGTCGGAAGGGATAATTCCAGAGTTCAATCTCAAGCCGAACATCAGCAAGAGGTTTCTATCCCTCCCTAAACCCACACTCGGCGACGGCATTGACGATCTTGGCAGGATCGAACGGGAGCTTGGAAGGGATATAGCCGAAGATGTCCCAATCCGGTTTTTGCGCGCATTGCCGCAAGCTTTAAGAGACAGAGGATACAACGTCACGCTTGTCCGCGCCGGGGATAAACTTATCGGGATAGAACCGGGCGACACGACGGAACTGATTTATGGCGTAGCCGTGGACATCGGGACGACCACCGTCGTGGCCTCTCTTGTGAATCTTGACACCGGCGAAGAGCTTGGCTCCGCTTCCATGATAAATCCGCAAAAAGGATACGGGCTTGACGTCCTCACGCGGATACAACACATACGCGAGAACGCCGGGGGGCTTGATAAGCTTGCCTCCATCATCCGGGAAGGGATCGACGGGCTTATAAAGGAAGTTTGCGGCGAGACCGGGGTTTCGCCGGAAAACATTTATGAAGTCGCCGTCGCCGGAAACTCCACCATGATTCATCTGTTTCTGAGAGTCGACCCGGCGAGCCTCGGCAGGTCGCCTTACGTTTCCGTTTTCTCCACGGCGGTGGATGTCCCTGCGGATGAAACCGGGCTTGCGATATCGAGATTCGGGACGGTTCACTGTCTGCCGTCGGTCTCCAGCTACATCGGCGCGGACATCGTGGCGGGGCTTATCGTCACCGAGATGGAGAAGAAGAACGAGACGGCTCTCTTCATAGACATCGGCACGAACGGGGAGATAGCGATGTTCGCGGGCGGCGTGTTGAGCGCCTGCTCGTGCGCGGCGGGGCCTGCGCTGGAGGGAATGAACATAAGTTGCGGAATGCGGGCGGCCAACGGGGCGATAGAAAAGATATTCATCGGCGACGACGGGGTGAGGGTTCACACGATAGGAAACAAACCAGCCGTGGGCCTTTGCGGTAGCGGCGTGATTGACGCGGTGGGGGAGCTTGTCAAATCGGGCGCCGTAACCAAATCCGGCAGGTTCGTAAAACCATCCGCCGTCGCCGGGAAAAGCTGGGCAGGCAGGCTGGACGACACGAACGGCGGAGCGAAATTCGTGCTTAGCGAGGGTGGGAAAAACAGCGAGCCGATCGCGGTCACGCAAAAGGATATACGGCAGGTCCAACTGGCCAAGGGCGCCATACTCTCTGGGATTCTGGCTTTGGCCAAACGGCTTGAGGTAAATATAGGCGATATTGACCGTGTGTATATAGCCGGAGCGTTCGGCCATCATGTGCGGCTGGAGAGCCTTGCGCGGCTTGGCATACTCCCGGAGGAGTTACATTCGAAAGTGACGCTGGTTGGAAACTCGTCGAAAACCGGAGCCATGCTCTCACTGCTGTCGCAGGATAAAAGGAAAGAGGCGAACGACATCGCGCGGCGGGTGCGGTACATCGAGCTATCGTGCGTGCCTGGTTACGACAGACTTTTCACGGAATGCCTCTCTTTCCCAGACATCAACCCCGCGTAAAAAAGCAATGAGACTCGGAATAGGCATAGACACAGGCGGGACGTTCACCGACAGCGTCGTAATAGACCTCGACTCGAAAACCGTTCTCTCCAAAGCCAAATCGCTTACCACAAAACACGACCTTCGATTGGGCATAGACGGCTCCCTGTCCGGGCTTGACGCGGTTCATTTTCCCAACGTCAAGCTGGTGTCGTTGTCCACAACCCTGGCCACGAATAGCGTTGTGGAAGGGAAAGGCTCCAGGGTCGGGCTGATCGTGGCCGTCCCAAATCCGGCGACGTTCAAACTCCCTTCCGCCCTGCCCGCCGAGAAGACATATATAGTGTCCGGCTCCCACGGCAAAAACGGCGAGGAGACTGTCTCCCTCGACGTCGAGTCCGCTCTGAACGCCGTCCGGCTCATGAAAGACGAAGTGGACTCTTTCGCCGTCTCCGGGTACTTCGGCATATACAACGCGGATCATGAGATACGGATTAAAAAATTGATATCGGCCGAATGCGGGCATCCGGTCGTATGCGGTCACGAGCTTTCCGGTCAGGTGGGCATGATGGAAAGAGCGGTGACGGCGACCCTCAACGGAAAGCTTCTTCCGGTCATAGGCGAACTGCTCGACGCCGTGGATAGCATGATTTCGGCGCATGGGATCAACGCTCCGCTGATGGTGGTCAAAGGCGACGGCTCATTGATAAGCGAAAAGGTGGCGAGAGCCAGGCCAGTGGAGACGGTGTTGTCCGGCCCGGCGGCAAGCATCGTCGGCGCAGGCTGGCTTACGGGCCGTAAAAACGCCGTAGTCGTGGACATGGGCGGAACGACGACAGACATCGGAATCATGGAAAACGGGATTGTCTCCATCAACGCCGAAGGCGCCGTCGTGGGCGGATGGCGGACGAGGGTGCGGGCCGTGGACATGTGGACCATCGGGCTTGGCGGGGACAGCAAGATTGACGCGAAACCCGGCGGTGAGATAACGATAGGCCCACGGCGGGCCATGCCGATATGCTCCGCCGCCGTCAAATTCCCTGGCCTCAAAAAAACTCTCGATGAGCTTCTAAGATTGGCAAGCCCGGAATCGAAAAACCTCAAACCCGGCTTTTACACGCTGGTGAAAAGGCCCTCATACGCCATGCCCAAATACGACTCTGCGCTGGCCGACGCGCTTGACGGCAGGGCTTTGACCAGGCTCCAGATAGAAGAAGAGGTCAGCCAGTTCGTTGATATCGAAAAACTGGTGCGGCGCGGAATCATCGTGGAGATATCCCCCACCCCCACCGACATGCTCCACGCCACCGGCCAGATGAATATGTGGGATGGCGAGGCTTCGATGTTGGCGGTTCAATTGTTGATGAAACACGCTGGCATGACAGAAGCCGGTTTTCTCAAGAGCGTCCATGAAACGTTGATAGAGACGCTGAAGATCAACATCGTCACCAAATCGCTCCATGAGGACTACTCCCTGCGTCAACGCTGGTCGGAGGGCGACAGCAGGTTACTCGGATATCTGCTAGGGTCGAACGAAAACGGCGGAGTAGCCGCAAAGTTCCGCCTTGCAAAACCGCTCATAGCCGTGGGCGCGCCCGTGAAATCGTATTTTCCGCGTGTCGCGGAGGAGTTGAACTGCCATCTTGACGTTCCCGATCACGCGGAGATCGCCAACGCCGTCGGAGCGGTCACCGGATGCGTCACCGCGATAGCGCAGGCTCACATAAGGCCCGACAAGCTGGACGGATATGTGGTTGTGGCCGCCGATGAACGCAGGCGATTCGAGACGCTGGAAGAAGCTGTGGAGTTTGCGGAAGAACATGTCCGCGCAGTGGCGGAATGCGAAGCCGTCAAAAACGGCGGAGAGGGAATCATCACGACTGTCAAAAAAGAGGATAAAACAGCCGCGCTCGCCAGCGGGTGGGGGGACCTTGTGTTCGTCGAGATGATATTGACTGCGATGGCGGTTGGAACCCCGTCAATGCGGACGATGGCGCCGGTTCGCTCTTGATGCGTCCCCACGAATGAAGCTATCGGGTGCAGGCTATTTCTGTTGCTGTCCGAGGTGTTCTTCACCTCGGACTCCTAAATGAAAGCTCTTCGATAAACAAAGACTGCGGGGTGAAGAACACCCGCCAAGCGTCCAATGTAAAAATTTGTTATGCTTTGATCCTTCGGTCGCAGAGCCTCCCTCAGGATGACAAAATATGAAAATCGTTGACCTATGCAAAGCTTTCTATTTCAACAGCTCTTTAACCGGCCTCCACTCCTTCGCCCGCTTTTTGGCCCTTTCTATTTGCATTGAGGTCATTTTGTCGGCCAATTGTTCACGGCTTTCCACAATAATGTCTAGAAGCCATTCGTCGGCCGCGCTTGCGGCGGCAAGCTCGAACCACTTGTACGCTTCCACATAATCCTGCGGCTCGCTGATCCCGACGCGGTAAACTTCGCCAAGCTTGAACTGCGCCTCCGCGTCGCCCTGCGCCCCCGCCCTCTTGAACCACCTCAACGCTTCGTCGTAATCCTGCGGAACGCCCTTGCCCCAGTCGCACATGTCGCCGAGAGTAAATTGCGCGTGGGCATACCCCTGTTCGGCGGACTGTTTGTACCACTTGGCGGCTTCGGCGAAATCCTGCGGAACGCCTTTGCCGTTGGCGTACATGAAGGCAAGCTCGTATTGGGAGTAAGCGTTCCCCTGCTCCGCCGACATGTTGAACCACTTGACGGCCTCAACGTCATCTTGCGGAACGCCAGAGCCCTCCAGGAACATCACGCCGATATTATGTTGCGCGGACGTGTTCCCCTGTCCGGCTGAAAGTTTGTACCATTTCATGGCCTCCGGGTAATCCTGCGCAACGCCCTTGGCGTTGGCGTACATGGAGCCGAGGTTATATTGCGCGGCGGCGTTCCCCTGCTCCGCCGAGCGGGTGAACCATTTGACCGCTTCCTCGTAATCCTGGCGCGTCCCTTTGCCGGCGGCGCATAACGCGCCGAGGTTGCGCTGGGCCTCCGCATCGCCCTGCTCCGCCGCCTTGTGGAACCAGATAGCCGCTTCCGCATAATCCTGCGGGCCGCCCAGGCCTTTGGCTAGCATAACGGCGAGGTTACGCTGGGCCTCAACGTCGCCTCTATGCGCGGCCATGCGGTACCATCTCACGGCTTCGGCGCAATCGCGCTGGACATCCTGACCAGTGTCGTAGATGAGGCCAAGTTTACGCTGTGCCTCCGCGTCCCCCAGCTCCGCCATGCGGCGCAACGATTTCATGAAAGTAATCCTGCCCTGATAAGCGCCGGTTGTCCCCGAAGTTCCCCCACTGACCAGCCCATAGGTTACACTACCTGCCCCGACATTTAAAACTCAACATTCGGCAGAAAACGGGCAGGCGGATTGCGTCCGGCGTTTTACCGTTTTCCCGCAGATACGCCTGGATATCAACGAAACCCGGAATGGTTCCGGCGAGTGAAAACATCTGTTGATCCGCAAGGCGTCTCGCGCGCGCGGCGTGTTCAGGATTTGAAAAGCGTGGTTTGAAGTTTCAGCAAAGCGTCGCGCCTCGATGTGGCGATTTTCGCGCAAGCCCCGATAATCGCGCTAATCATTTCTCGATCGAGGCCTTTGAGGAAGTCGAAAGCCGAGAGCTCGCTTTCGAACATCCGTTTTGCAAGTCTCAAAGCCTTTGCTGTCCCATCATGGCCCAAATAACCATACATAAAAGACGTCAACGGCGACTCGTTCAGATCGTTGTTCGACGCATCGGTCCGCCCCTTTTTCAAGACTTGCAAGAGTTGTTCGCTGATGTCCGGCGCCGCCTTGGAGGGAGGCAGGAAATCCTCGGCGCGATCTGGTTTGCCGCCATGGCTACGGATGTCGCCAAGAAACATGGAGACAGGGCAGTCACCGCCGGTCTCCAGCGCCAGAGCTTCGATTATTGCGATGGCCGCGATTTTCGCGCCCAGGAAACCGCAAGCGAAAACGATGTTTTTCCCGGCGGCTTCTTTCAGCCTCGCAAATTCGGCGTCGCCGGGGAAACTGTTGAACTGGTGGAAAATATTTTCCGGGTTCAAGGCTCCGTAAAATTTCTCCATGCGGGATAGCGCGATGCGGTAATCCCGCAACGTATAAACCCCTACAGCGTCCAGCGGAGCGTTGGACTCCTCGATCAGTTGCCAGGTTTCCACAAGAAACTTGCCGGGGTTTGGCTCTTCGAATCCGGCGACATCGCGATTGGCGAGTTTTATGGCGTCGCCGAGAACCTCTGCGGTGTGCCGATCTATCTCATCGCCGGAAACTTTTCCCAACAGCTTACGGCTCTGCTCGCTAACCCGGTCGGCCAACGCGGCGGCCATATCGCGTCCGTAGTGATCCGTCCCTCGAAAAGGAACAGTCGCCTCAATGCAGGCGACAACCGCGATCAGATCGCGGGTCTGCAGGTAGGGTAGCAACAATCTGGCCGCCAGCGCCGCGCTGAGAAACTCGTTCATGCCGCTCGAAAGGCGCAAAACCTGCCCTGGTTGGAATCCGAAAATTCCGGCGCACAGTTGCAGAGCCGGATCGTCCTTGCCTGTTTCCGGCAGAATCAGCTCCCCGCCCCTGTTGAGCGCCACCCCTTCAAGCGCCACAGCGGCGTGTTGCGGGTAGCCGCCGTCCAACTGGTAGTAGACAACGTCATGGAAGAGGGCGGCCAACACCTGCCTGGGATTCATTCCTTCGCATAACTGGAACACGTGAGCGGATTTATGGTAGGCGCGCCGTTTGTTCTCCATCGCGCAGTGCACTGTCACAGCCATCCTCTCTATTTGAGGCATGGTAGCGCGCGCGCGCAACGCCGCGAAGGCTCCGGCGAATAGCTCGATGACTCGGTTGACGTTCGCTATCGTCATCTATGCCTCATGTAAAAAAAAATTATCCGCCATTTTAACGCCGGGCCGGTTAGACTCGTCTCACATGGTAAAGAGGGTACCCCCCATATTGTTTCGGCAGATAAATATGGCCCGCGTAATTAACGGCCAGGGAACTCACATTCAGGCTCGATACGATTGCGGCGAATTCCTGGCTTCCATAAACATAACCGGGCGGCGTTATCTGCTCTATGCGAGCGGCGCGGCTGACGTGCGTGCCTGTATAAACTTCCGTTTGAAGCACGGGATCAGTGTAACGCTCCACCGGGCCGGCATGAAGCCCGATACGCAGATTAAGATCCTTCGGAAGGTTTGAGGCTTTCCAATCCGCTTTCGCGCAGAGATCGCACAAATCCAGGGCAAACAAACCGGCGGCCTCCACCGAAGAAAAGAGCATGTGGATGGCGTCGCCCCATGTGTTGCGGAACAATATGGATGAGCTATATCCAGAGGCGATTCGAGCAACCATGCCAAGAAAGTTGTGGATGAACGGCTCTATCTGCTCTTCGGATAATTTCGAATAGCCGACGACATCGCCGAATAACATGGCGCACACCCGGCGGGTGGACGCTCCGGGCAATTTCCGGGACCCTGCATCCTCGTTTTCGCTCCGGGCGCTGATTGCAATCTCGTTTCTGTTCCCACTGCGGGTCTCGGGGGGAGCTTGGCGCAGGAGTTTTGCGATATCTATGATGTTTGGGGATATCCCCCGGTCGCGCCAAAGCTTGACCATGGAGGCTGTCCCCCCTTCGCCATCGCCTTCGTTGCCATCCCACACCGCCAATGGCGCGATTTGGGTATCGAGAATCGCCGCCCTAAGCTGGGTTAAGCCCACAAGCAAAAGGTTGGTATATTCAAAATCAAGAGCGTTTGCGGCGTGTTGCTGTGGATTGGCCTCCAAAAGATGCGTGGCATGGCGCAGTACCCGCCGTAGCCTGTTTCCCCAGGAGCCGCTTACCACGTCAACGCTGAGCGTTCGAAAAGACTGAAGGGCGCAAGGTATGACGATATTGATTTCGACATCGTCGGGGTTTGCCGCTTTACTCCGCCTTTTCGCCATCTCTTCGAGAAATATGATGTCGGACCCGCAGGCGGCGGACGAATAGCTCACGTTGGCGTTGAGCGCTTCGAGCTTGAGGGCGATTTCTTCGCGAATCCCGCGTTCCAGCGATGCGGGAAAGCGAGGGTGCGCTCGTCCGGGCGAATCAATCATGTGGCCGGAAAACACCACAACCTGCGGAAGCTTGAGGCAATGGTCGAAGCGGGAGGGGTTTTCGCCCAAATACCCCAAAATGTGCCGCAGTTGCCGCCGGGTGGACGTCAACAGGCGGTATTTCCCCTGCCCGATGGCGCCAGCCTGCGTGTAAAACGCTTCGGCGTCTTTCCATCGCCCCAGAATGGCCGCTGTCTCGGCGAGCGTCGCGATTGTCCAATAATCGGACCCTCCACGCCTTATGTCTAACTTGCACAGATGGTGGGCTTCGGCGGCAAGAGTGCGCGCCTTGCTCGGCATACCGGCGAACAGCGCGGTGGTGGCCGCGTTAACGCCCGTGTAAATAGCCTGGTCGCGCCACTGCTTTCCGCGCCGCGATATCGCTTTACGATATCCCTCCAGGTACAGGCGGTAGGCCTTCTTCATATGGCTTGCGCTGTTCAATTTCCATGCGAGGTCCTTGAATGTCCGGGCAAGTATGCCGATGGTGTCGCTATCGGCTTTGCCCGTATCGTACAAAGCCTTCAGGATCGTAGCCGCTTTCTCCACGGCGCCCGTCTCCACCAGCGTTAAAGCGAGCATAGAGCGCATCCGCACGTTATGCGGGTCGTGCTTGAGCGCGGTGGAAAAGATGTCGTAGGCCACAAGGGGCGAACCTTTTTGCAGAGCTTCCTGCCCGACCTTTTCATATATTTCACTCGGAAACCGCTGACCCTGTTCGGCGATCGCGTACCAGTGATTAATGATGGCCGAAGAGTCGGGCAAAGCGTCTTTCACGGATAAACCGGCGCTCTGGTTTCGTGACTGCCTGGAGCCGTTTTCCGCCTTTGCCACCCCTTCCTGCAACCGCGCCGCGCCATCGGCGGATAATGACTCGCTCAACGATTTCCTGGCCAAGTCCAGCAACCTCGTTCTGGTTGACGACGGCAATTGCGAAAATGGAACTGCGCGCCGAAACGGCCTCTTTGCGCCTTTCCGTAGAACGGCGGCTCTCGTTTTGGGGAATGGCTCTTCGCCGGCCAGGCTATTGTAGAGGCGCTCCATGAATTCCATTAGCGCGATGTCCGACACTGGCGGAAAGAGCGTCGAGACCGTTTGCTGGTTTTCCTTTTTCAATTCTGCGGAGCTCCCGAGGATATGCGGACATTATATCAGCGCGGTGGTTGGGGGCATTGCCAATTCTCGCTCATGAGTTTTCATTTGATAAATACCAGGGAGGCTTCTAAACTTGGTGGACATGGCAAATTATACGCATATCAATAATGTCATAATAGACGGCGGGCTGGCCAAACAACCCGTTAACGATTCCGCTGGAGGCAACGATGGAAGGTAAGCCGAACTTTCCAGGGATAAACAACGAGGATAGCCGCGGAGCCGATTCTGCGTCCGCCAAAGCCGAGGAAAAGAGCGCCACGCCCCACTCCAACAATGCGGATCAACTTAAGCGAGAATTGCCTGGACACGAGAAAACATCGCCGTGGAAAGGGATAATCAGGTCGTTGCGGTTCTTTAACGATTTTTCGACCGGGCAATTCGACGAACTTTTCTTGCAGTCCAAACTAATGAAATACGAGAAGAAGGAATATATCGTCAGGGAGGCCGAACCTGGCGCCGCCTTTTACATCATGCTTAAAGGCTCTGCGACTATATACAAGATGGATGTTTTCAAGTCGAAGAAAAACATCGGGAAGCTCGTGGCTGGCGACTGCTTCGGCGAGATATCGTTCCTGCTGAATAAAAAGAGAACCGCCAGCATTTTGCCGACTGAAGAGTGCATAGTATTCCAGATTTCCGGCGAGGATATCCAGAAACTGTCAAATGAGACGCAGGTGAAAATATTCCACGCCTTCAGCGCGATGCTGGCGCGCCGTCTCGACGAAGTCAGTTCGCGCAATATCTAGCTAAATCTTGAAATCCTCCGCGCAATCTTCAGAAAAAACCCGAATAGCGGCGGCCCGGAACAAAACCGTCCAGTTTCATTTATGACGCACAGGAAAATATACGCCATGCCCTTCGACGGCGCGGAGGGCCTTCATGCCTCCAGGAGGAAAGAACGGCTCCATTCGTGGACAGATGTATGGCTTTGAAGCGGGGCCGCAGATGCTACGCAAACTGAAATGTCTCAGCTTCGGCCTGGCTATAGCCCTGGCTACGCCGGGCAAGGCCATTTGCGAAACGGTTGAAGGCGATCTGGTCGTCATTTTCGATCAATCCGCATCCATGCAGGAGTACCCGCCCCGGCTTGTCGCCAAACTCTGGTTGCAGACGTTCCTGAACACTTTCGCCCATTCCCGCCACATGGCTCTCGCCGGATTCGACGAGAAGGTGAGCGTCCGTTTGCGCGTCCATTCTGCGGATGGCAAAGGGCTCAAGTCGCTTAAAGAGAGGCTGGACAAAACCCCTTCAACCGGACGGGTTACGGATTTTGACAGGGTCTTCAGCTTCCTGCTTGATTATCCCGATCGGATCGCCATAGCCGTAATAGTCTCCGACGGCATTCCAGATATTTACGACGAGAGGCTCAAGCAGTTGAGCAAAACGGTCCGTGACGACCCCCGATATAAAGACTTGAACAGGCGTTATGCGGCGATGTGGGCGCAGGGGCTTTCAAGGGCCGAACGCTTTAATCGGCTCGAAGAGCCTTATGAGGCGCGCAATCTCGAGTTGATCGCCCAAAAGCTGGGAAAGCTCAAGGAGAGGCTCGGAGGGAAACTGGTGTTTCTCGATGTTTCAGGAGGCGGCGGGCGTTTTGCCGATTGGTCGCGCCTTGCCGGCGGCAAATTGATCGCCGTTTCAAAAGGCGATGAAGACAACACGTCCGAAAGGTTGCGGGCCGCTTTCGCCGAGCTACAAACGATGACCAGCGAGCGCATCAAGGAGAAACTTCCCGAAAATCATTCCGAAAAAATCGAGGTTCCACAGGCTCCCAAAACGAAGGAGACGCATGTCGAAGCGCCCAAGCCTCCCGTCAGCCACGACAATGCCCCTCCTGCGGCGCCGGAACCAGCCAGGCCATCTTTCAACGCAACCCTGATATTGGCGTTTGCCGCCATAATCATCGCCGCCGCATCTTATTTGTATCGGCGCAGGCGACAAATGAAAGAAACGCCCAGCACAGCTGACGCCGGAGGACAAAACGACGATATCAGTCAATCCGCCCCCCAGGCGATTGAAGAGATTGCGGAAGAGGCGCCTCCCTCTTTCGAGATGTTCGATGAAAGCGTATATATAGATTCCGTCCGCAGGAAATATGGCGCAATGGTCGCCATCTCCCCGGAAGCCGCCAGGCAATATATTGACAACGCCATTAACGAGGCGCGGGAGGCTGGCGACGAGGCGAGAATAAAGGTTTTGGAGGCCGAGCGTCGCAGTATCCTGTTCGACCGGCGCGTATCGCTTCGCGTCCCCGTCCCGCGCGGCGCGATGTACGCCTTGTGGACGGACGCAAAAGGGCAAAAGAAAAAGGCCCCTATAATCAACATCTCGATGCACAGCGCGCTTCTCGACGCTCCCGATTTCTCGGGCGACAAGATTGACGAAATCGTCTGCTCGAAACCCGAAGGCGTGTTTATCATATTAAGAAGCAGAATGACCCGGCGTTCGGAGTCGCAGGTTATTGCCACGCTGGACGAATTCGCGGATAATATCCTCGACAAGATGAAATGGATAGAGACTTTGACGCGAATTAACGATGATAAATAAAATATGAGCCGGTCATTCGCTCATGGACTCGTCTCGGCCGCTATCTCCCCCATCGTTTACCCTCCAGTGTTTATCGTCGCATTTTTAGGGAAGCTTTTTGGAGGGGATGATGCCGCCGAACAGCCGCCGGAACAGGCAGGCGGCTCCGTTAAAAAAGACCTTTCAAACCAGATAGAGTCTCTCCAATCCCAAAAAGCCATGGCCGAACATGCGATTGCGGGACTGGCCGAAAGAGAACGCTCCCTGCGTAGCGCCATCGCAGGCTACGAAATGGAGTTGCGGGAAAAAGAAACCGCCAGCCGCACAAGAGATGAGCAGGAGCTTCTTGACGCGCAAAACAAAAAAGAGGCTCTCAGCCAGATAGAGTCCCTCCAATCCCAAAAAGCCATGGCCGAACATGCGATTGCGGGACTGGCCGAGAAGGAACGCTCCCTGCGTAGCTCCATCGCAGGCTACGAAATGGAATTGCGGGAAAAAGAAACCGCCAGCCGCACAAGAGATGAGCAGGAGCTTCTTGAGGGGCGAAGCAGGGAAACCAAACTGAACCTGGAGCTTGAAACGAAAAAACGGGAGTTGGAGCGGCAACTTGCCCTTGTCAGCGATGAAATGGCCCAAAAACGCCTCGCAAGCGAAGAGCGGCTCCAGCAGGAAATAGCCGGGCTTCGGAAGCGGGCGGAAATAGAGTTGGCCGCCGAGCGAGATAGGGGACTGGCGAACATCCTGCGAGAAGTCGAGGCTCGCCGCTCCGAACAGTTTTCCAGGCTTGAAGAAGAGTTGCGCCAGAGCCGCGACAAAACTCTGATGGAACAAGGCTACCTCAACGATCGCATGTCCGAAATCAATCATGCTCTCGCCGAAACCCGCGAAAAAGGATTGGCCGCCATCGAGGAAGAATTTGGCATCCGCAAAACCGAAATCGGGAGAGAAGCCGCCAATTTGCGGGAAAGCAGGCTGTCGGAGTTGGAAACGGAGCTTGCCGAACGGAAAAAGGGCGTTGAAAAGGAGATAGAGCGTCTCCGCGCCGAATCGGAGCTGACGATTAAAACCCAGCGCGAACGCGACCGGTCGGAACTGAATCGGGAGCGAGGCGCCCTCGAGGCGGATATCGCCAAAGAAATTGAAGCGGCGCGCCAGAACGCCTTCGCAGAGCTGGAACGCGCCATCGCCGAACGCAGGGCAAAGTCCGAAGAGGAAATCAGGACGAAGCAAAAAGGGGCGCTGGCTTATATCGAATCATGGACGGAACGTGAAACGGCCCGTCTGCGCGACAGGCTCAAGGAGGAATTCGACATACAGCTGGAGGAAATGCGCAAACAGTTGCAGGCGCAATCCGGCAAAACCAAGTAATCAGCCGTTGAGCTTGGAGCGGGCGTACGCGGCCAGCGACTCTATCTTTTTGGCCAGGGCCGCCATTCCGTGGCCTTGCGCCAGTTCCAGCGCCTCCTCCGCCACTGGCGCGGCCTCGCCAAACGCTTTTTTCCAGTTCACCAGCAGTGTGGCCCGATTCGCCAGGGCTATAACCAACCCGTCAATGATGTTATGACGGCGGCAAATGCCTTCTTTCTCGCGATAAAGAGCCAGCGCCATTTCTACTTCTCCCTGCTCCTGGCGTATCAGCCCCTGCGCTCCGAGGCAGACGTGCAACTCCTCTTCGTCGTTCAAGCTACGGCAGAGGCGCTCCTCTTCTTGTAGCAGGGCCATGGCCTCATCATTCATTCCCCTGCTACGGAGAATATGGGCGCGGGAGCCGAGCGAGCGCCTCAGGCCCTGCGCGTCGCCGGTTTTGCGGCAAAGCGTTTCAGACTCCTCAAGTAGCCTCAGCGCCGCGTCAAGGTCTCCGAGGTCTATGAGGACGTTGGCCTGGTTGGCAAGGCATGTTTGCAGGGCGCCTTCGTTTTGAATACGCCTGCACACCCTCTCCTCCTCGTGATGCAGAGCCAGAGCCTTGTTCGGGTTGCCCCTCCGGCGTAGGAGGATGGCCTGGTTGCCGAGGCAGATGGCCAGATCGTTATCGTTGTCGAGCGAACGGCAGAGCCGCTCCTCTTCTTCGTGCAGGACGAGCGCCTCGTCAAGCTTGCCCTGCGAAGCGTATATGGACGCAAGGTTTCCCAAAGCCTTTTGCAGTTCGTTATTGGAGCCGGTTTGGCGGCATATCCGCTCTTTTTCCAGATACGCGCCAAGAGCCAGCTCCGGTTCGCCACGATCCATGAAAATGACGCCTTTTGCGCCGAGCGCATATTGCAGGCCCTCGAACGACCCTATCTGGCGGCAGATGGCCTCCGCCCGGCCCAGAAGGTTTAAAGCGTCATCGCCGCGGCCCTGCGAGATGGCGATGTCCGCCTGGGCGGCTAACACCTGCTGTTCCGCGTCGCGGTCTGCGGCCTGGCGGCTCAATTCCCACGCCTCGCTCAGCATGGCCGCCGCCTGCGCAGTGTCACCGCGTATTTTAAAGAGGATAGCCTGGTTGACCAATGCCCTTGGCAATTCGTCCAGATATCCCAATTCGCGGCAGATCCGCACCTGCTCGACGAGCAGGACCATAGCCTCGTCTGCCCGCCCCATGTCGCGCAGGATCACGGCTTGCGCCCCGATAGCCCTTTGTAGCCCGTCTTTATTGTTCAACTGGCGGCAGATAGCCTCTTTTTGTTTGTAGAGGGCCAGCGCATCCTTCAATAATCCGCGCGTATGCATTATGAGGGCGCGGTTTCCGAGCGCCCTTTGGCGTCCGTTGCCGTCGCCGATGCGGGCGCAGATCGCTTCCGCCTCCTCATAGAGCGTCATGGCGCCGTCTAGGTCCCCGCGCGCGTAGAGAAGGTTGGCCTGGTTGCCGATGGCCCCGGCCAGATTTACCCAGTCGCCGGATACGCGGAAATGCTCGACTATCTGGCTCATCAGGGGCGCGGCCTCCTTCCGATGCCCCATATCGGCCAGTAGCGAAGCCACCGCCCAAAGGTGTCCGGCATACTCGCCGGGATTATCGAGGACGGGACGGTAGGCGTCCAGCGTCCTCAAACCCCTCTCGTTTTCAAGCTCCGCCCAGTACGATTTCGCCTCATGGGGATCGGAGTTCCATAAAATCGAAAAAAGAGCCGCGTCCGACAACGCTTCGTACAGCTTTTCCCATCGCTCCATTTTCGCCAACTGCCAGGGCAGTTCGCTGGCTTTGCGTTCATCGCCGGGCCTGGCTCCGAAATAATCCGCTATCCGTTTTCGCGCCGCAAGAACCGATGCGGCGTCTGCGAGATAGCGTTTTTCCACGGCTTTGCGTAGATAATCGTGGAAAAAAGTCAAAAGCCCGCCACGGTTGACCAGTGACTCCGCCAGAGCCAGGTGCAATGGCGACCAGATAGCCTGAGGCAACGGCCCCTGCGCCGTTCCCAGAAGCGCCAACGCTTCCGTTTCCGAAAGGCCCTGCCGGGAGGCCCAGATAAGCGACATGAAATCTTTGGTCAGGCCGGGAGCATCCCGTTCGTAGTCCGCTTCAAGCCGTTCGAGAACTTTATCGAAAAGGGCGTCGTTGGTTTGAGCCTGCAGGTAGTGTTCTATCCGCTCGTCGAGGCGCTCGAAAAGCCCGAAGATGCGTAGCTCGTCCAGTAGTGTTCTAAGGTACAGGGGGTTAGAGGCCTGAGGCCTGCTGATAATCTTATCCACCTGCGCCGCGCCGAGACGTTTCCCGTATTGCGAAAGATAATTTCCGGCGAAGGTGACGGACTCTTCCCTGGTCATCGGCTCCACGGGAAAAGAGGGCCAGCCTCTTTCTTCGACAGCTTTCAGCGTCCGGCCCGGCAATGTCGAAAGAACGACCCTCACATGGCTTGGAAACCAGTCGGGCAACCAGCCCAGGTCGTGAGCGTTATCCCGGTCAGTCAACTGATCCAGCGCGTCTATTAAAATGACGATGCGCCCCAACGGTTCAGCTCTCGCAAGCCAAAGAGGAAAAGCCTCTATCACCTTGCCGGGGTCGGTCGGTATCTCCAAACCTCCGGCGTTATTCGCTCCCCTGTTTGCGCCGGTTCCCGACGAGGAAAGCCGTTCTTCGATTTCCTCCATAATCCGGCGCAGAAGAAGGATGTGATCCGCGCTGTCCGGGGCGCCCCCCACGAAATGAAGGAAAAGAAACCCGTCGGGATGCGCCTGCCGGAATGATTCCGCCCAGTTGGCGAAAAGAGCCGATTTGCCGGACCCCGAGGACCCGGCAATGACCAGCGGCTGGCCCGGCTCGGCGACATGCGCGTCCAGCCTGCCGAAATACTCCCGCCGCCCGATATAGACCTTCCGCCTGGCGCGGGCGAACGCTTCATGCTCCATTCTCCGCTTTGCGCGGGACGAAGGCGCGTTCTCGCGCGGAAAGACCCTGTCCACAGCGTTCCAGATATCTTCCAGTATCCACTTCCCGACCGTGAGAGCGTCGGGATAATCCTCCCTGACTACGAAAGGGCTTTCCCGGATGGCCCGCTTTAGCTCGTCGAGTTTTTCCCGGGCGGCGCCTGGCTCGGGCGTGTAGCCGGGCTTTTTCGATAAATCGGATTCGACTAGTTCCGAGGCGTTATCGGACCTGAAATAGAAAAAAGCGTTGACGCCGGATATCTGCCGGGAAAGGGCGCCGCGCTGGATTTCTATTTCCGTGACGCTCTTGCGCTCGAATTCTTTCAGCCAGGGATAATTGGAAAGCGCGCGATCTTCGATTTTGTCGGGAGTCCATCCGTAGCGCGCGCCCAGCAGGCAAATGAAAAACGGATAACTCAAATCTATTTCTTCGATGCAGGCGGACAACACCTCCCCCCTCTGCGCCTGCTCGGCCGTAACTCCCCATCGAAGATCAACGCCGACTATTGACGCCCTGCGTTCGTTGAGGCGCCTCTGCAATTCGGGGAAAACGTATTTGACAAGCTCCTCCCGCTCGCAAGACATGTCCATGAAGGTGGAGGAGACGAAAACACGCGCCACTCTTTGTTCGAGATTCCCGTTCATCCGGCTTCCCCTCCGTTGACGGCTCCAGGCAAGCCGTCTTCCCCCTGCTCGCCTGCGTCAATGCGGGAGATGATTTTTTCCAGCCGCGCGTCCAACTGGGGCGGCTTGAACTGAAGCTCCATCTGGCGCAATTCGGCGATGAGCTTGTCGGCTATGCTCCGCAGAACCATCGAAGCCGGGCATTTAGGATGCGAGAGCAGAAGCGGTTTGCGCATGGAGAGGGCCTGTTGAACGCTCTGATCCTCCGGGACGATCCCCAGACCAGCGATGTCGCGCGAAAGGAATTTTTTCACGACGCCGCGCATTTTCACGGTCACTTCCTCCCCCGCTTCCCTGCTGGGGGCCCGGTTGATAAGCATTTCGAGCCTTCCGAAACCGGGCCGCTGGGAAATGAGCTTTACAAGAGAGTAGGCGTCGGTGATCGAGGCCACGTCCGGCGTGACAACGACGAGTATCACGTCGGCGGCCATGGCAAAGCTCAAAACATTCGTTCCAATGCCCGCGCCGGTATCTATAATAAGGATGTCGGCTAGCCGTCTGAGGTCATGCAGGGTGGCAAGCAGGCGCGCGCGCGCCTCATGCTCCAGATCGGCCATATCCTCGTAGCCGGTTCCGGCTGGTAGTATCGAAATCCCCCATGGACCCTTGATGAGCGCCTCTTCGAGGGAGCATTTGCCGTCAATCACATGCGAAAGGTCCTTGACCGGCCGCACGCCCAGCATGACGTTGATGTTGCCCAACCCCAGGTCGCCGTCCAGCAGAACCACCCTTCGTTTTCGTTGAGCCAGCGCGATGGCTATGTTGAGCGAGACCGTCGTCTTTCCGACCCCGCCTTTGCCGCTGGAGACGGTGATCGTGAAAAACCGTCCATCCCCGGGGGGAGAGCCGTCAATGTTGTAGTTCGCCGTCATTTCCAAAGCTCGTCTGTTTCGGCGCTGGAGAGCGGCGCCCTCTTTTTCCGACGGTACGCCTCAACGTCGCCCGGCTCGGAGAGCTGGCGGTACATCGGATGTCCAGCGAGGACGGCGTTATCTTCCGTCGCCGCTCGAAGAGTGTTCCTGAAACGTTCCCCGGCGCGGCGCACCGCTTTGCGCCCCGTCTCTGCCCCGTCGAGGCCGGATTCGCCTTCTTCCCCGATATCGGCAAACCGGGTCTTGCCCCCCTTCCCTCTTCGGAGAAGTTCCAAGGCGGCCTCCCTGAAATTAAGGTCGGCTTCTTTACCCGGTTCGTATTCGGCTATCGCCATTCCAAACGTCGGCGATTCCCCGACGGCGGTGCGGTAGTGGATAACGCTTTCGAAAACCGCAGGCCCGAAAAGCCGCCGTAATTCGCTTTCGACCTCTCTGCTCAACCGTGTCCGCTCGTCAAACAGCGTGCATATAACTCCGGTAAAAGCGATGCGATGGCCCAGCCTATGCTCCAGCGACAACGTCGCCATGAACATCTGGTCAAGCGCGTTGAGCGCCAGATAATGCGCCTGCACAGGCAAAAGAAATTCGCCGGAGGCCATCAATCCGTTGATCGTGAGCAACCCCAGGCTTGGGGGGCAATCGAAAATGATGAAATCGAAACGCTCCTCGAAACGCTTTATCTTTTCGTCGAGAATCGCTTCCCTCCCCAGCAAACCGGCCAATTCGATCTCCACCGCCTCCATTGTGGATCGCTCGGAAGGAATCATGAAAAGGTTGTTGATTCGCGTGGGGATGACCGCGTCTTCGGGGGTTTCGGCTTTATCGGTGACGATATGATAGATGGAAGCGGGGCGCCCCTCGGATTCTAATCCGAGATGGCAGGTTGCGTCGGCTTGTGGCGACAGATCGACAAGAAGCGTCGTTTTCGACATTCGCGCAAGGTTGACGGCGAGATTGACCGCAAGAGCCGTTTTGCCGACCCCGCCCTTGGCGTTGCAGATCGCTATCTTCCGGGCGCCCATCTTCAAAGGCCTCCATATGGGAGGGCTTTAACAACAATTGTAGTCACTATCATGCAACCCAAATAACTGGGAAATAATAACTCAATGATATGTAACATATTGCGCCGATGGTCACGCTGAAATATTAACAAAGCACGTTTTGTGCCGAAAGGGATGAGGTCCCTAAATAAGGAGGACGTTGCGTAATCCATCACGTTCGTAATATTGTCATTCTGAGCGATTCGTTGTCATTCTGAACGAAGCGTTGCGAAGTGAAAAACCTATCTAAAAAATAATTTATCCCAGATTTTCCATTAGGGCTGGTTTCTAATGGAAACCATTAGGCTAAGCAATTGATGGGGCTGTCGCCAAATGGTAAAACAGAAGCGACCAACGCTGTTCGAGGTGTTCTTGTACATTTGCAGACGAAGCGAAGGCGCCATCCTTTTCCCTCCCCTTAGAAAGGGGAGGTGGCGCGTAATCGCGCCGGAGGGGTAGCCCCCCTAAAAAGGGGGGTGGCGCAAAGCGCCGGGGGGTTAAACCCCCTCGCAACCCTTCGCTTCGCTCAGGGCAGGCCCCGTTGCGGTCCCCCGAGCTTCGAGGGACACTTCACCCTCGGTCTTCGTAGGGGCGCGTCGCGACGCGCCCGTCTTTAAAGGAAGGGCGGCTCCCGAGCCGCCTCTACCGGTGGACGGCGGGGTGAAGAACACCCACGCCGAGCATTTGGAAGACAGCCCCTTGATTGGATTGCCGAACAGGAATAGAAGTTGGGGGTAAGACGGTTACTTTTTTCTTTCCTCTCCCTGGGAGCGCGCTTTGAAGGCCTGTGGAACCAGTCAAAGAACTTCGACCTGCCGGTCAAGTTCTCGCCTGTTTTTAGCCCCTGAAAATTATCTAATAAAAAAATCCGGGTTTATTCTACTTTGCTTCGGTCGAGGATCCCGCAGGATGACAACAATATGTCATTCTGAGCCTTTCGACGGACCTGGTAAACTCAGTGAAGAATCTCAAAAAAAAACAAAAGAACCAGGAGCCAAAGGGCTTTCAACTTCGGAATCCTGGCTTATGCAAAGGTCTCCTTGTCAGGGGCAACAAGCTATTGCCCCACGGCTTTCCCGGCTTTCTTCTTCTTGAGCCACAGGAAGAAATCCTCGGTCTTGTACGCCCCGGACAACACGAAATCCCCGGCCAGCAAAAACTCCTCCCGGTCGTAAAACCCGATCAGGCGGTGCAGTTCTTTCCCCGTCTCGTCGTAATAGATGAACACAGGCGTGAGCCTGACGTTTTGCTGTATCGAGAAATCTTTTTGCGTCATCGCCTTGCCGGTGAAGTCCACGGTGTCCAACGCCCCCCGGATATCCATCGGGATCGCGTGGAACCGCTCTTTATAGTAATCCTGAACCTCTTTTCGGCTCAGCACGTCGCGGCGCATTTTCCAGCAGAACGGGCATCCCTCCTGCTCGTACATGATGACGAGTAGTTTTTTTGCGTCACGAGCAAGGGCAAGCTCCTCCCCCATGTTGTTGAAGGAGGGAGCAAAGAAAGCGTCCGCCGTCCCCATCGCAAAGGAAGGCGCCGGGTGAAGCGCGGCGAGCGCCAGCGCGAATAAAAGCGGAAAACGGAACATGGTCATTCGGGTTACTGGCTCTTGCGCCCGGGGGCGCCCAGATAGCCTGCGACTGCGTCTACCCTGACTCTCGCAAGCGTCATGAAACTCTCCTTTTAAGAATAAAGCTCAAAAGGCCTGCGCTTTTTACCGGCCGCATGTCCCGATTCGCCTTAAGGCAGGCTACCCCTTCAACCGCTCGTCGAGCGCCCGTTTCACAGCGTCCACGTCGGGCGGCAAGTGCAGAGGCAGGTTGGAATAGCGGCTCTCCACGTCCGGCAGACGCCGCTCGTGGTAGTCGAGCTTGAACTTGGAGAACTTCAACCCGTGCGCCGTGGAGACCACGACCACTTTTTGTTCGCGCCTCACAACTCCCCTGTCCACAAGCTTGAACAACGCCGCCAGCGCCACGCCTGTGTGGGGGCATGTGTACATCCCCGTCTTGTCGCCACGGGCGCATGCGTCGGCTATCTCCTGCTCGGAAGCCTGTTCCACGATGCCGTCGAACTCTTTTAACATCTTCACGGCTTTTTCAAGCGACACAGGGTCGCCAATCTGGATCGCCGAGGCGTATGTCTTTTGAGCCTGTATCGGCGCGTAATTCGTGAAGCCGGTCTTGTAATACCGGTACAGCGGGTTGGCCTTTTCCGCCTGGGCGCAGACTATGCGGGGGCGTTTTTTGATAAGCCCGAGTTTTTCCATCATCAGGAAACCTTTGCCGAGCGCGGAGACGTTGCCGAGGTTGCCGCCGGGGATTATCACCACGTCCGGCACGTCCCAGTCGAACTGATGGGCCATCTCCATGCTGACGGTCTTTTGACCTTCGATGCGTAGCGAGTTTTTCGAGTTTGCGAGGTAGATGGTTTTGTCTTCGGCGATCTTCTGCACGACCTTCATGCACCCGTCGAAATCCGTATCCAGCGATATAACCAGCGCGCCGTTGGCGATGGGCTGTATCAACTGCTCGTTGGAAACTTTGCCGGTGGGCAGAAAGACGATGGACTGTATCCCCGCCGCCGCGCAGTAGGCCGCCAGAGCCGCAGAGGTGTCACCCGTGGAGGCGCAGGCGACGGCGCGTATCTCTTTGCCCTCCGCCTTCATCTGCTTGACCATGGAGACTAGCACTGTCATCCCCAGGTCCTTAAACGAACCGGTGTGACTGTTGCCGCAGAGTTTTATCCAGAGATCGGGCAGGCCGATTTCCGCCCCCAGCCTCTCCGCCCAGAAAAGGTTGCTCTCCCCCTCGAACATCGAGACGACGTTCGTGTCCGCCACTTCCGGGCAGACCCATTCCTTGAGCCGCCACACCCCGGAGCCGTATGGCCACATGTTCCGCATCCTGCGCTCGTCGAACAGGCGCACCCATTCCGCCGCCGACGTTTTGGAAAGCTCGTCCATGTCATGGACGACTTGAAGGAGCGAACCGCACTCCCCGCAGTTGTATATGACCTCGGTGAGGCTGTATCGTTTGCGGCAGTTTTCGTTAAAACATTCGAACCAGGCGGTGTAGGCCACTTTTTATATTCCGTTTGAACTTCGATGATAATCGGGAATGAACCAGAATGATTATATTTTTCAACCGGCGGGCTTGTCAATTTAAGCCCGAGTCTCCGCCAAAATATAGCGGCGCGGCGGGGGTTGACAAATCCACCTCAAAGGTGGGTCAATTGAGGTTGCGCCCGCATGAAATTGACGGGCGGGTTACGGCTGAAAATGAGGTTGTCATGGATCAGCTTACGTTTCTTGGCACGGGGACTTCCACCGGCGTGCCGATGATCGGGTGCTCGTGCAGTGTGTGCCGGTCGCCCAACGCTAAAGACAAACGTATGCGCTCCTCCGTGTGGATCCAAGCCGGGGGGATGAGCGTGGTGATAGACACCTCCACCGATTTCCGGACACAGGCTCTGGCTGTCGGAATGACCGCTCTGGACGCGGTGTTTTTCACGCATTATCACGCCGACCATATCCACGGCATTGACGACCTGCGTAGCTTCAATTTCATCCACAACCGCGCCATCGAGTGTTACGGAGGAGCTGACGCCCTTGAGCGGATCAGGGGGATGTTCGGCTACATATTCGACGGCAGGCCGGACACCGGCGGCGGAAAACCGAGACTTGAGCTTAACGCCATAACCGCCCCGGTGACGGTTGGAGGGTTGACCGTGGAGCCTATCCCCGTAATGCACGGGGAGCTTGAGGTTTATGGCTACCGGGTGAACAAGACGGCGTATGTCACCGACTGCTCACGCATACCAGAGCCTTCACTGCGCAGGCTCGAGGGACTTGATTGCCTTATCTTGGGAGCTCTCGGTATAAAATCTCATCCCACCCATTTCACGCTGGAACAGGCGTTGGCCGCCATATCCACCCTTGCGCCCAAACGGGCGTACCTGACGCATCTGAACCATAACATAGGCCATGACGAGGTGTCTGCCAATCTGCCGCCGAACGTTTTTCTGGCTTACGACGGGCTTGCGATAGGGATTTAGGAGGTGTGCCCCCCTGATAAGGGAGAGCTTTGCATAACGCTCTTGTTGCTGTCCGAGGTGTTCTTCACCTCGGACTCCTGGCGCAAGCTCATTGATAAACAAAAACGGCGGGGTGAAGAACACCCCGCCGAGCGTCAAAAATCTGTTCTTGTTTTGATCCTTCAGTCGCGAAGCTCCTTCAGGATGACAAAATATCGAAATCGTTTGGTTATGCAAAGCTCGCCTTTTTCCGGAACGCCGCCTAAATTGTTGACAACGGCTGGCTGTAAGGCTATTTATTGATGGTCTTTTCCACATCCAATACATGGGAGCGTTTCACTAATGCCAGGAGAGCTTAAGAAAGCGATTAGAGAGATACCGGATTTTCCAAAACCGGGCATCCTTTTTTACGACATCACTACGCTATTCTCCGACGCAAGGGCGTTCCGCCATGCGGTGGATATGCTGGTTCACAGGTATATCGCAAACCGGCCCGACATTTTTGTGGGAGTGGAAGCCAGAGGTTTTGT